>NZ_JAXARY010000060.1:0-1471 GCF_033949435.1 Methylomonas defluvii
CTCATCGTTATACACATCTCATCGCGACATCCTGTTGAGCATCGAGGGCGATGACAAAATCGCGCAAGCGCTGTAAGCCGATCCACATGGCCTTGGCACCCGGTGGACCATCGTGTTTGCGGGCAAAATAACCGCCTAAGCTTGCAATCAGTCGGATTACCTCACCGAGGCGCGGTGGCGTGAGCGGTGGTGGACAGCGCTTGACGACGATATAAGCCGCTCGCCACTCCTGCGGATCGAAAATAATCTCGCAATCCATGTCCGGCGCTGCGCGCGCGAGCATCAGGCTGAATAACACCCGCCAGGCAATAACCATATAGAGCGCCAAACAAGGTAGTAGCCGTTCTTCCGATTCCAGATGTAGCCGCTTGATCTGGCAACCGCTCTTCAACACATGGAAGTACACTTCGATACACCAGCGCACGCCATACCACGCCACCACCGTAGTCGCTTGCTCGAAACTCGCCACAGGCAAACTGGTCAGCAGGAGCCATTCCAAGGTTTCCTTGCCGGCTGGCGGCGTCTCTTCGCGCGCCAGCACCGCGTTGATGTTCAATGCCGGCAGTCGATACCCAATACGCGCTGGCGGCTTGAGGGGCACCGTGGCGGCACGTACCGTGATATGCGCCAGTCGCGCTGCACGGTTCGGCCGCGACTTGACATTAACCTCGGTATAACCCATGACCGGCGCTTGATCCAGGGCCGACCATAGCCATTTCGCCGCATTTTCCGGCTCGACCAGAAGGTCTCGGTTCTGCGTCGCCCGAACAATCCATTCAGCGCGAGCAGTCGGCGCATAGTCTTGGTATTCGACAAACCATTCGTAAATGTCGCCCTCCCGGTCGGCGAGATTGACCAATAAACTGTCCGGCATTTGCGCCTGTAAGGCACAGCTATCCTGATAGCTTTCGAGCCAGTGCCGACTTTCTTTTTCGTCCACGCCTTTGTGGCGCCGCGCTTGTCGCGGGCTGGCGCCGTCACGCGCCCAATACGCTGCCTTGACGACACCCAAGCAAATCCGCGACGGCGTAAAGGCGATGGTCGGATGTAGTCGGCGCGCATGTTTCGCCATCTCTTTCAAAGTGCCGAGACCTTTTGGCCCCAAACAAATGTTTTCGTCGTACTCCGTCGTGTCCTGCGCCAGCAGTACGACCGGGCTGCTCTTCATCCGTTCGACCGTGGCATCTCGATGCGGCGCCAGTATCTTTTTGAAAGTCGCCTTATCATTGTCGAAAAACCGGTAAGCGCCCATCGTCTCCTTCCAGCCGCCACAGGCCGCCGGGATGCTGAGCTGCGGATGTTCGCCTAATCGCTCCAGTAACAATGCCAATCGTTTATTCAGGCGCCGATCTTCCAAATCAGCGGTTTGTACTTCTTCTTCGGCCCAATTGCTCATCGCTGTTCTCCATCATCTATATGCCTCATGCCTCCTGGTAGTTTAGTCGTTGGGAGACTTGTGTATAACGATGAG
>NZ_JAXARY010000061.1:0-1354 GCF_033949435.1 Methylomonas defluvii
CAGGCTGGTGAAAAACTCGAAAAGCCAAGTAAGCTAAGGCATAGATGAGCCGCCAACTGTTAAAATAGGCTACCTAAATTTGGAGCCTTTCAATGCGCGGACACGATGCCATCCAAAACAACTGGTTCAGCTACATCAACCTGGAAGACCGCATTCCCAAGCAGCATCCGTTGCGCCGTTTACGGCTGTTGGTCGATGGCGTACTGGCCTCGATGGATGCCGTCTTTGCCGCGCGTTACTCGCACACTGGCCGTCCCTCGATTGCCCCCGAAAAACTGCTGCGCGCCTTGCTGTTACAAGTCCTGTATACGGTCCGTAGCGAGCGTCAGTTGATGGAACAACTGGACTACAACCTGTTGTTTCGCTGGTTTGTTGGTTTGGGTATCGACGATGCTGTCTGGGAGCGCAGCGTGTTCAGCGCCAACCGCGAACGCCTGCTGTCCGAAGCCCTGAGTCGCGAATTTTTTGAGCGGGTACTGGCCATAGCCGAATGGCAAAATCTGGTGTCCGACGAACACTTCAGCGTCGACGGTAGCCTCATTGAAGCCTGGGCCTCGCATAAAAGCTTCGTTAAAAAAGACGGCAGCGGCCCGGACAAACCCGCCGGCCGCAATCCCGAGGTCGACTTCAGCGGCGAAAAGCGCAGCAACGCCACCCACCACAGTACGACCGATCCCGAAGCCCGGCTTTACAAGAAAGGCGAATACACCGAGGCCAAACTGCGTTACATCACCCATGCCTTGTCCGAGAATCGCAACGGCCTGATTGTCGATGTCGAAACCACTCAAGCCACCGGCACCGCCGAAATCGAAGCCGCGCAAAACATGATCAAACGCCGCGTGCCCCAAGGCGGCAGCGTCGGTGCCGACAAAGGCTACGACCAAGCGGCGTTCGTCAACGGACTCGAGTCCCGTGACATCAAAGCCCATGTGGCCCGCAAAAAGACCGGCAGTGCCGTCGATGGCCGCACCGCGCGCGGCAAAGGTTACGCCCAAAGTCTCAAGCGCCGCAAAATCGTCGAAGAAGCCTTTGGCTGGGTCAAAACGGTCGGAGGCCTGCGCAAAACTCGTCACATCGGCTTAGCCAAAGTCGCGGGTCAGGCCTTGTTTTGCTTTGCCGCCTACAACCTGACGCGCATGCTCAACCTATTGGTGTTCACGCCGAAACCGGCGTGGAGTGCACCCGCCTAGGGTGAAGTTCGCCTGAAAACCGTCCACAGACGGCTTCAGGCGAATAAAAAGCCCTTGAAACCGGGGCAAAACGCTTGAAACTCGATGTCATGACCGATTTCAACTCGAAAAAATCACTTACATCGTGGGTAAGGGGAAATATCGACGGGTTTTTCACCAGCCTG
>NZ_JAXARY010000062.1:0-1301 GCF_033949435.1 Methylomonas defluvii
TAGTTGGTTTGAGGAATAGCCCGATAGTTCCAGCGCGGTAGATGTTCGTCGAAAACGATCCGCATGTTTTCAATGAAATCTGCAGCGCATTTTTTCCCGATCTCGTAGACAGTTGTCAAAATATCCACAGTCACTTTCAATCCCGTGGATGTCTTCGCCTTGGCCATCAATTGCTTGGCAATGTCGACCGTATGAAACACCACGCCCTGGCAGGCGCGAGTGATGTGCGGAAACAGGCGATGTTCAATTGGGTTGTGTTTTGAGCAATAAGGCGGATAGTGCGCGATTCGAATAGCCAGTCCCAAACCATCGGCCAAGGCCTGCAGAGCTTCCTTGAATACATGGCGATTGGCGGCATTGCTGCCGCCGCCATCACAGAGGATTAATACGCGGCGGGCGTTGGGATAATGGTGTTGGCCATGTTGCTGCCACCAGCGTGCGATGCTGTCGCAACATAATTCGCTGGTATCGTGGCTCATATTGAGGTGCATAGTGCCTTCATTCCGGGCTACATCATAGATGCCATGCGGAATGAGTTTGCCTTGGCTGGCGCTGGGAAAGTCGTGATCCAAGGTTTCGACGGGTATTTGCGTATGGGTATGACCTTCGCGGGCAAAGTCGCCGATCAGTTCTTTCTTTTTGGTATCGATGCTGATCACGGGATCGCCGGCGGTCAGATATTCCGCTTTGAGTCGCGCTATGTTTTCAAATTGGGCATTGCGGTCGGGATGGGCGCCCATCGACTTTTTCTTGCGTGCCTTGCGCTGGCCCAAGCCCTGTTGCTTCAGCAGTTTACGCACCGTTAGCCGACTGGCCGGTGTGCCCATTTCCCGTAACCGACGACTGATCTCGCAGCGCGATAGATTGGTCCACAACACGCCTTCCCGCATCGGATCGCCAGCGGTGAATTCTGCCAGTAGCGCCAAAAAGTTAACCAGCAGTTGCGGTTGCCGTTCAAGTGCCGTTTTCCGCCCCGCACCTTTTTTTTCGGACCCGATCCGATGCCGGATCATCGTTCAGGTCTAATTCCACAAGCCCACGGCGAACTGTCTTCGGGTCAATGCCGAATAACGTCGAAATATACTCTGTGCCACCATGCCCCAGTTTGGCCGCTTCTATACCGGCATAGCGACGCCTATCTTTCTCGGACAAGGTGGTAAAGAGTCGCTGCATTTTGATTTCTATCGCGGGTTCGTAGCCAGTCACTTTTTCATCTTCCACGGTTCAAGTCGTTGTATTCTCCATTACAAATCCAGTTAGGGACAGTATCAATACAGGGAAGTTATTTTTGGCGAAATCCT
>NZ_JAXARY010000006.1:0-250126 GCF_033949435.1 Methylomonas defluvii
TTTTGACAACTGTCTACGAGATCGGGAAAAAATGCGCTGCAGATTTCATTGAAAACATGCGGATCGTTTTCGACGAACATCTACCGCGCTGGAACTATCGGGCTATTCCTCAAACCAACTAATTTCAGGAAGTTATTTTTGGCGGAATCCTAAACAGTCTTTTGATGTGCAGTCCGGTTACCGGCCAAGCGGTAAGCCACGCGCATACCCAGCAGCAAAGCCAGTACAAGCGCAAACATCATAGGTCTGCTTAGATCTTTTTTCACCAGCCAGCCGAAATGCACCACCCCGGCAATCGCGCACGGATAAGTTAAGCGATGTAATGCCCGCCAGCGTTTGCCGCCCAGGCGGCGGATAATGGCGTCATTTGAAGTCAATGCCAGCGGAATCAGCGCCACAAATGCGCTAAAACCGACGGTGATATACGGCCGTTTCAGGATGTCTTTAGCGATTGCCTGCCAATCGAAAAATTGATCCAAAACCAAGTAGATAGCAAAGTGCAATGCGGCATAAAAGAACGCAAACAAACCCAACATGCGCCGCAAGCGCATCAGCCATAAGCAGCCCGACAGACGCCGCAGCGGCGTGATCGCCAAAGTGATCAGCAAAAAACTCAAAGCCCAGTACCCGGTAACGTGGGTCATCTTTTCAATGGGATTGGCGCCCAATTCATCCGCATAAGCGGCGACGGCCAATTTGGCGAACGGCAGCAAAGCCGTCAGAAATACGGCCGCTTTCACCCGGAGCAGTACACGGTTGTCGAGATTTTTGATCGTCATGGCTTAAAAATTCCGCTGCAAGTCCATGCCGGCGTACAGTGCCGCCACTTCGTCGGCATAACCGTTGAACATCAAGGTTTTGCGTTTCAGAAACTCGCCGATGCGCCGCTCCTTGGCCTGGCTCCAACGCGGATGATCGACCTCGGGATTGACGTTGGCATAAAAGCCGTATTCACCCGGCCCGGCTTTCATCCAACTGGTCAGAGGTTGCTGCTCAACCAGCCGGATTTTGACGATGGATTTGGCACTTTTAAATCCATATTTCCAGGGCATGACGATGCGGACCGGCGCGCCGTTTTGCTTGGGCAACACTTCCCCGTACAAACCAAAGGTCAACAACGTCAAAGGATGCATGGCTTCGTCCATCCGCAAACCTTCGCGGTAGGGCCAATCCAGCACTGCGGCCTTTTGTCCCGGCATTTGGGCCGGATCGTGCAGGCTGACAAATTCGACGAACTTGGCATTGCCGGTCGGTTCCACCCGCTTGAGCAATTCCGCCAGCGAATAGCCGAGCCAAGGCACCACCATCGACCAAGCTTCTACACAGCGCAGGCGATAAATCCGCTCTTCCAACGCCGCCATTTTCAGTAACTCTTCAATATCAAAGACCTTGGATTTTTTCACTTCGCCTTCTACCGTAATAGTCCAAGGCCGGGTTTGCAGGCTGCCGGCATTGATGGCCGGCTGATCTTTGCTGGTGCCAAACTCATAAAAGTTGTTGTATTCGGTAACAGCCTGCCGAGGTGTGAGTTCATCCGTCACGCTGTATTTAGATTTTCCAAGCTCGCCCAAATTATCCATCGCCCATAGTGCCGGCGGCCACACGGCCGCCAGCGCGGCACCGCCTGCCGTTTGCATAAATTTTCGCCGTGCCAGGAACAGGGCTTGCGGTGTGATTTCCGAAGAAGGGATAGCGGGTGGTTTATAGGGTTTCATGTCGATGAGCCTCTGCTCTATTAATTACGGTAATTCGCCAGCGGACTTAAGCTGCGCGTACAGCCAAGCCGACGGCGGTTTTTGCTATTTGCTCCGGATCGGGTGACACCAGCGCTATCGAGTCCGGCGCCGACTGACCGTTCCAAATTTCAGTCAAGCGTTTTGCAGTGAGTGGACCGACAGGGCTGTCCGCATTTTCTTGACCACGCGCACCAACCCAAGCCTTGCATAATCGCGCCGAGTCGGCCTTACAGACTGCATAGTAGGGTTGCTCGCTATCGCCTGGGCCGCCCTGAATAGTGGATACGCAGATGATGTTGCTCGGTGCCGCTGCGCTAGCGGTTTGCCCGCCGCGTTCGGTAAACTCGCGCAGCGCCTGTCTGACGCATAAAAACTGCTCGGCCAAATTTTGCCGCAAAATTTCCCGCCATTGCTCCTGATCTATACCACCAGTCGGCACAGCAAGCGCCAGATCGGCATTCGTCACCAGCACATTCAAGCGGCCCCAATAGGCGGCAAGTACATCGAACATACTGTTAACCTGGTTTTCCCGGCTAAGATCCGCCTGAAATATCATGGCTTGTCCCTGCTTAACCCGAATCCGCTGGGCGATGCGGTCCGCTGCCGCGCTTTCGTGCGGATAATTGAGCAACACCTTGGCACCGGCGGCGGCAAACGCCTCCGCCACCACCGCGCCGATGCCACAATCGCCGCGAACCACCAACGCGGTTTGCCCCGATAGCGGCGCTCCGCCGTTCGGGACGTTCATGCATTCTCCCGTTTTAAAGCCGACCTGACCGCGCCGACATTCGCCGGGAACAAGTAGCTGCAAATTAATTCATCGAGCGACAGTTTGCCCGGCCCCTGAAAGCAACAAACCAACAACATGACACCCCATTGTTTATGTTGCTCAATGCCGGCGCTACCCAAATCCGGGTAGGAAATCACCGCGACGATATTGAATAAAAACAGCACTATTGCCGCGGTGCGCCCGCAAAGACCCAGGGCCAATATGGCCGGACCGATAAGTTCGACTGCGGTGGCCAGCACCGCCGCCAGCCCGGCAGGCAATAGCGGCACCGCGTATTCGTTTTCGAAGAGATATAAGGTGCTGTCCCAGCTTTGGATTTTCAGCAGACCGGAAATCCAGAACGCATAAGCAACCCAGCAGCGCAGCAGCAAACTACTCAACGGAGTCAAACTGCCCAGTAACAGGCCGCAGCGACGGCCCCAGCTTTGCGGCCGATAAAACGGCGCTAATAATTTGGCAATGATGTGTGTATGCATGTGTTAGACATCCGCGAGATAAAAATCGGTTAACAGGCCTTTAAGCAAGCAGTGTTGCAGCAGGATAGGCACATTTGCATCGGGGTGATCAGTGAGCACGGTCTCGACTGTTCGGCTTAGCGTCGTGCCAACAGCCAACAACCGTAGAAATTGATATTCCGCTTGATCCAGACTATCGATTTCCACCTGTCGATCCGGACGGTACAGCAACAAGCAACAAGCTCCGTTACGCAAATCGATGTATTCCCGGCCGGCGTCATCGGCCTGGTTATTGGCCCAGATCCGGGCTATTGGATACTCCGAGGCAATGAAGCGTGCGCTGGGATGCAGTTTGAAAACCAATCGGCCGTAGGCAGCGGGATCGATTTGCGCCAACGCTGCCGCGGACATTATCCGCGCATCAGCGGCGTGATAGGCTTCGTGCCACAGCCACTCCAGCTTGGCGACATCGGCTAAATAAGCCAAGCTTTGCGCGGCGGCAAACCCGCTTATCAGCTCGCAAAAATGCGCGCCATATGCCAACAGGCAAGCCGATTGCGGCGGGTAGCTTTTGATGTAAGCAGCAGCCAGCCCGG
The DNA here is from genome assembly GCF_033949435.1 of Methylomonas defluvii. NCBI lineage: Bacteria > Pseudomonadati > Pseudomonadota > Gammaproteobacteria > Methylococcales > Methylococcaceae > Methylomonas > Methylomonas defluvii. The sequence continues at coordinate 3,578 of NZ_JAXARY010000006.1, forward strand.
CAAAAAAGCCCTCACCGACCAGTCGGTTCACGACCGGATAGCTGTCGCGCAAGGCCGCCGTTAAACCAAGCCGGGTATTATTTCGATAAATAGCCAGCCGTTGCTCGGCACTCAGGCCCATCGACTTCACGCCCGTCGGCAATTGCTGGGATTCTTGCAACACGAAGCGGGAAAAATCCCGCTGTAACTCACGCAGCCTGTGCATAAGCCTGCTCCAGAAACCTGTCGGCTTTTGCGGCTTCCGCCACCAACACCGGCCAGGGTGGCAGATCGGCATCCCATTCGATCAAGGTCGGACGGCAACCGAAACGCTGTATGGCTGTTTGATAGAGTTGCCAGACTGCATCGCTGACCGGCGCGTTGTGGGTGTCGATCAGAATGCTCTGCCCGCCGAATTGATTGACGGCATGCCCGGCCAAATGAATTTCGCCGACCTTGTCGGCAGCTATGTCGTTTAAATACGCCAGCGCCTGCCAGCCGTGATTTACGCAAGACACGTAAAGGTTGTTCACGTCCAACAAAATCCCGCAGCCGCAACGCCGGGTAAGTTCGTTGAGAAATTCGCTTTCCGTATAGCTGGAAAAGCCGTATTCCAAATAACTGGAAGGATTCTCGATCAACAGCGGTCTGCCTAAAAAATCTTGTGCCTGCGAGATGCGCGCAGCCAAATGCGCCAACGTCTCATCGGTATAGGGTAAAGGCAGCAGATCGTTCAAGTACCTGCCGCCAAAGGCACTCCAGCTTAAATGCTCGGACACCAACCCCGGTTCGATCCGCTGAATCAGATCGCGCAGTTGCCGTAAGTGTTGCCGATTCAACGGGTCAACAGAACCCAGCGACATACCAACCCCATGTAAGCTGATCGGATAATCGGCTCGGATGGCTTCCAAGTCGCGTAACGGAATACCGCCGTTGCCGAAGTAGTTTTCGCTATGGACTTCCAACCATGCCGGCCGGACGGGGTGGTTTAGAGCATCCCGGTGATGCTGAGAGCGGAGGCCGATTCCGGCTTGCGCCGGAATCGCCGAGCTCACTGATACCTGTTTAGCGAGTGGCTTCGTGAGAGTCATGTGGTACTCGATTTAATGGTGAAAGGGTGTCGTCTAAACAGCGCAGAACCTTGTGAGTGGGATGCCGGCAATCGCTGCCGGCATGACTGCGCTCTTTAACGGTTCGCGCGGCCTAGTAACCGGCGCCTGTGCCGTTATTTCATGTCCGCGGGCGCTTCCATGCTACCGCCGACGATGCGCTCGCAAGTGCCGGCAGGCACGGCGATAAAGGCATCTTTTTGATTATCGGCGGTGGAATGTCCGGCACAGGCATTAGACAGCGTTTTGCAGTCGTTTTTGCCGGCTTTGGCTACGCCGTAACATTTCTCCATATCTTTTTTGTCGGCGGCAAAGGCTACCGATGCCAAACCTGATGCCCCTAATACAATCAAAGAAGCCATGGCGGTCGATACAACAGTGTTTACGTTTTTCATCAGTCTTTTCCTAGTCGTTAAATGATTTAGTGGAGTCCACCGATTTCCCGGCAGACGCTTAACTAATGGCAAGCGGCATGCCAAAACGCTTTAAAATAAAACATGCAAATAAAAACAAACACTTATAAATTACCAAGCAAATTCAAGCCGTATCCCAATCGCCGAAAATCCACCAATAGTTGTGGCTGCCACGAATAGTTGCGGCTTGGTGTTGTGGCGGCCGCTGGTTAGAATGCTATTCAATGCAAGCAACCGGACCATTTCACTCATGCAAACTGTCGACTCGTCGGAACTGGCCATACTGCGGGCGCTGGTGGAAGGCACCGTGCAAACCACCGGCGAGGATTTTTTAAGATCGCTGGTGCGTAGTCTGTGCACGACCATTGGGGTAGCGAACGGCTTTATCGCCGAATTCACCAGCGATAAAACCCGGATACGATCCTTGGCCTTCTGGGAGCACGGTCAATTTATAGACAATCAGGAATGGGAACTGGCCGGCACCCCCTGCGTCGATGTGCTGGCCGGCAAGCTGTGCCATTACCCGTCGGACTTGGCGAAAATCTTCCCCAAGGAAGAAGGCATAGAAAGTTATCTCGGCGTGCCCTTGCAAGACGCCGACGGCCAAATCCTCGGCCACCTGGCGATATTCGACGAACGGGCAATGCCCGAAGAACCCCGCTTGCTCTATACCTTCAAGATTTTCGCGGCCCGCGCGGCAGCGGAGCTCAACCGGATTCGGGTGGAAGAGCTGCGGCAGCAGAGCGAACAGCGCTATAAGGATTTGTTCGACGAAGCGCCGATTGCTTATGTGCACGAGGACACCGATACCCGTTTCCAGGCCGCCAACCAGGCCGCCATGCGCATCCTGGGCATCACGCCGGAACAAGTGCCGGGTCTAATTGGTAGTTCCTTCGTACCCGACACGCCCGAAGCGCAACAACGCTTGCAGTTGGCGCTCAAGTCCATCGAAGACGGCACGAATAACGATGGTGTCGTGCTGGAATTGCGCCGCAGGGATAACGATCAGCCGATTTGGATACAGTGGTGGTCCAAACTCGACCCCAGCCGGCAATACATGCGCACCATGTTTATCGACATTACCGAACGGGTGTTGATGAAACGGGAACAGGCCAGGCTGCAAGCGCAAAACCTGTATTTACAGGAAGAAATTAAATCGACGCATAATTTCGACGACATCATAGGCCGCAGTCCGGCGCTGCAATCCTTACTAAACCAAGTCCAGCGCGTCGCGCAGACCGACGCCTCGGTATTGATCCAAGGCGAATCGGGCACCGGTAAAGAACTGATCGCCCGCGCCATTCACGCCGCCAGTCCCCGGAAAAACCGGCCGTTGATTAAAGTCAATTGCGCGGCCTTGCCGTCCAGTTTGATTGAAAGCGAATTATTCGGTCACGAAAAAGGCGCATTCACCGGCGCTATCAACAAACGCATCGGCCGCTTTGAATTGGCCGAGGGCGGCACGCTGTTCCTCGATGAAGTGGGCGAAATTCCGCTGGATGTGCAGGTCAAATTATTGCGGGTGATTCAAGAACGCGAATTCGAGCGGGTGGGCGGGCAAGTACCCATCAAGATGGATGTGCGGGTGATTACCGCGACGAATCGGGATCTGCTGACGGAAGTAGCGGAAAAAAATTTCCGCGAAGACCTGTTTTACCGTCTGAATGTGTTCCCGCTGACCACGCCGCCGCTGCGGGAACGGCTGGAAGATATTCCGCTGTTGGTGAACTTTTTGATCGCTAAATTCGCGCCGAAAATCGGTAAAAAAATCACCGGGGTCAGCGCCCAATCGATGCAACGTTTGCAGAACTATCGCTGGCCGGGCAATATCCGCGAGCTGGAAAATATCATCGAACGAGCCGTGATTCTGACCGATACGCCGATATTGGACATCGGCCCGGAACAGTTACCCGCGGCGGCCGACGCCGGCGTAAAAAACACGGCTGGCGGCGACACCAGCCTGGATAGCATCGCTAAAGAGCACATCCTCAGCGTCCTGGAACAAACCCGCTGGGTCATTGAAGGCCCCAATGGCGCCGCGCAACGCCTCAATTTAAAACCAAGCACCCTGCGTTACCGCATGCAAAAATTGGGGATCGCCAAAACCAATCGCTAGCGATGGCCGTTTCTAGAAAACGCTATCCCCCAGGCCTTTCGGGCTGAGCGGCGGCGTCGCCCCCCAAACAGCAGGAATGCTGAATAAGACTGATAAAAAACTTGCCCCAGGGTATCTCCGACATTTCGGTATCCCCTGCTTGCCGACAATCCGCAGCTTCAATTAGCGTGCCTCAGAACCGCTCAGGCATATAAGGCTTAGAATTTTTTCGGCCACGCGCCGACATTGATTGGTTTATATAAACCATTTCTAGTCAATAGAACCGCTAACATCCTAATTCCCGCCGGCAAATAAGGTTGAAATAAGCCAAATTTCCAGGCCTGTCGATCTCACATTGGCTTTGGCAGACTACTTGCTTTGAGTGCTTACCAAGCACGATCAATTGCACAACTCCGGGATAGACCATGCAAACTAAACGTATCATTTACAGTGCGGCACTCGGCTTGCTGGGTGCTATGCTGACTTTCCAGGTCCACGCCCAAAATGTGCCCATATCCCTGGATGAGGCGCTGACGTTGTTTTACCAGCGCAACCTGGATTTAATAGCCGCGCAATACAACATCGACCAATCCCGCGCCGATGCGGTGATTGCCGCGGCGATACCCAATCCGACCCTGGGCGTGCAGATTTCCGAAATCAGCAACCGGCCCAATATGGGCTCCAATGCCAGCGGCTGCAATCACGATGTCAACGTGTCCTGCGGCCCTGCCGAATATTTTTCCTTCAGCCAACTAATTGAAGTAGCTGGCAAACGCGGCCTGCGCATCCAAAGCAGCGGCTTCGCCACTCAGGCGGCGGAAAGCGACTTCCGCGATGCGGTGCGCATCTTTTCCAACATGGTCGAAGACGCTTACTATGACCTGCTGCTGGCGCAAAAAAACCGCTGGCTAGCCCAGGAAATTGTCGATCATTATCAAACCCTCTCTAAGGCCAATCAACTGAGGATGAGCAGCGGCGACATCGCCGAATCCGATTTTCTAAGGGTGAAAATGGAAGCGATGCGCGCCCACTCCGATCTGGATACTGCGCAAACCGCCGTAGAACAGGCGCAAGCCGGTTTGGCGGTGATCTTGCGCTGGCCGAACGACAGCCTGCATTTCGAAGCCAAGGAGCAATGGCCGGACATCAAGGACATCGGCCAAAACCTGTCCAAAGACGAGTTGATGAACAAAGCCCTACAACAACGCCCGGATTTACTGGCCGACAAACAACGGGCCGCCCAGGCCGAAAGAGAACTGGAATTGGCCAGGCGCCTGAAATACCCGGATGTCACCGTCAATGCCGGCTATGCGCGCGACCCCAGCAATAACGCACTCAATTCGTTTTTTGTCGGCGTCAGTGTGCCGGTCCCGGTATTCGATCAATATCAAGGCCAATCGGACAAGGCGGCGGTCGCATTAAACCAAAACCAACTGGCGGTCGAGCAAACCGAACTGAGCATTCGCAACGATGTCGCCAATGCTCTAGCCACCTGGAACAGCGCGGACAAAATCGTGCAGCGTTTTCAAAGCGGCTTACTCGACGATGCGCTGGCGGTGCGCAACAGCGCCGAGCTAGCCTATAGCAAGGGCGCTACCGGCGTACTGGATTTTATCGAAGCGCAACGCAGCTATAAAAATGTGATGCGCGATTACAGCCAGGCCATGATCAACCGGGCCAATGCTTATTACGATCTGGCCAAAGCCTTGGGCGAAGAAATTGCTAACGACAATGCCGCCAACAACAAGGCGCAGGCACCTACTCAATTACCATAGCAGGCTTGAACGAATAACGGATATGAATACTTCCATGCCAACTTTCACCCGAATCTCGTTGTGCTGCCACTTTGTACTGGCCGCTGCGCTACTGGCGGCTTGTTCCGACTCCGCCGAAAACAAACCCAAGGCACCGAAACCTCCCACCCCGGCCGGCGAAGTGGTGCTGGCACCCGACTCGCCGAAAAAGGCCTACGTCAAAACCGCGCATTTGACTTTGGCGCAACATCCTTTGCTGGAACCATTGGCCGGCAAAATCGTGTATGACGAAAGCCTGACCTCGCGCATCAGTTCGCCGGTCGCCGGCCGGGTTGTCGCCACGCCGATTGCCCTGGGCACGCCGGTGCAGACTGGTTCGACCTTATTGGAACTCGACAGTCCGGATGTCGCGGATGCCGAAGCCGATTTCGCCAAGGCACAAGCAGCAGCCACTCTCGCCAGCCACGCTTTCAATCGGCAACAGGAACTGTACGCCGGCAAAGCCATTTCTCGCAAGGAACTGGAACAGGCTCAGAGCGATTTGAGCAGCGCCCGCAGCGACCTGCAACGCGCTACCGACCGCTTGAAAAATCTGCACTTATCCGCTCGCCAAGCCGACGGCCGCTTCGCGCTGCGGGCGACACTGCCAGGCATCGTCGTGGAACGCAACGTCAATCCGGGCATGGAAGTACGCCCGGATTTGGATACGCCTTTGTTTGTGGTTTCCGATCTCAAACATTTGACCGTGCTGCTGGAGGTGTTTGAAGTCAACATCGGCAAAATCAAACTGGGGCAGCAAGTCGCGGTGTCGGTACCAGCCTACCCCGGTGTGACATTTCCGGCCACGGTGCAATACATCGGCCAAGTGTTGGACGAAACCACCCGCACCGTGCAAGTGCGCTGCAAATTAGACAATCCGGATGGCCGCCTGCTGCCGGGTATGTATGCCACCATCAGCGTGGAAAGCGCTGCGGATGACAAAGCATTCGTGATTCCGTTGACAGCCGTGTTTACCGAAGGTGACGCCGATTATGTATTCACGGCTTTAGACGACAACCGCTACCGGCAGCGCCGGGTCGAGATCGGCTTGCGTTTGAAAGACAAAGCGGTCATCACGCAAGGACTGGACGCCAATGAACTGTTGGTAACCGAAGGAGCGCTGATGCTGCGCGCCGAAGAAGAAGTCGAAACCGAAAGTACTCACCAGCCCTAGCGCCATAACCGGGACAATCACATGATCGAGCGCCTTATCGCGTTTTGTTTGCAACAACGGCTGATGGTCATCGGCGCCACGCTGGCGATTGCCGTCTCCGGCATCATCGCGTTCGAAAATCTGCCGGTACAAGCCTTTCCTGACGTACAAAACGTCTTTGTGCAGGTCGTCACCCAGTTTCCCGGCCAGGCCCCGGAAGAAGTGGAAAAACAGATTTCGCTGCCCATCGAGCGGGAAATGAACGGCCTGCCGCATCTGCTGAATATGCGCTCGGTATCCATCTTCGGTCTGTCGGTGGTAACGCTGACTTTCGACGATGCCGCCGAGGACTATTTCTCGCGCCAGCAAGTCCTGGAACGGCTGCAATATGCGGACATTCCCGACGATACCAAGCCGCAACTGGGCCCCTTGTCCACCGGCGTCGGCGAAATTTTGCGCTACGTGATCGACGCCAAAAATTTACCCTTGGTCGAGCAGCGTGCGTTACAGGATTGGATTATCGAACCGCGCTTGCGCTCGGTGCAAGGTGTCGCCGACGTGGTTGGATTCGGCGGCGGCGTGAAAGAATATAAAGTCGCCGCCAAGCCGGACCGCTTAAAAAATTATCGCATCGACCTCAATCAGGTGTTTCAGGCGATTGCCGCCAACAATACCAACACCGGCGGCGGCTATATCGAACACGGCGACGAAGCCTTGGTGGTGCGCGGCACCGGCTTGTTAAAGTCTGCGGAAGAAATCGGCGAAATCGTCATCACCACCAACGACGGCGTACCGGTGCGCATCAAAGACGTCGCGGACATCAGCGTCGGGCCGCAGCCGCGTAACGGCATGGTGGGCATGAACCAGCGCGACGATGTGGTCGAGGGCATCGTACTGTTGATCAAGGGCCGGGATGCAGTCAATGTCCTGAATGGTGTGAAACAGAAAATCCAGGAACTCAATGAGTTTGGTTTACCCCCCGGCGTAAAAATCACCCCGTTCTACGACAGGACCGAACTGGTGGGCCATACCATCCATACCGTCGAACACAATATGATCGAAGGCGCGGTATTGATCCTGATTATCCTGCTGGTATTTTTACGGCGCTTTGTCGCGGCCTTGCTGGTTACGCTGATTATTCCGCTTTCCCTGCTATTCGCCTTCATCCTGGTGGACCTCGGCGGCATTTCCGCCAATCTAATTTCGTTGGGCGCCATCGACTTCGGCATCATCGTCGACGGCGCGGTGGTGTTGGTCGAAGCCGTGATGGTACAGGTTACGCTGGATTTACAGCGCAATGCCGATATGCGGCATCTGCGGCAATCGCTGCTGACCACCGCCAAAGAAATGGGCCGGCCCATTCTGTTTTCCAAAGCCATTATCATCATCGCCTTTTTGCCGATTTTTACCTTCCAGCGCGTGGAAGCCAAAATCTTTTCGCCGATGGCCTACACCCTGAGTTTTGCGCTGGTGGCGTCCATGTTGTTCAGCCTGACTTTTATGCCGGCCATGCTGACCTATTTGCTGGGCCCGAAGCTGGCCGAGCAACACAATCCGCTGGTACATGCGATGGAACATCATTACCGGCGGGCGCTGGAATGGGTGTTAAGCCACGCGCGCGCGGTGTTTATCACTGCGATAAGCGCACTGCTGTTGAGCTTCATGTCGGTGAAACTGATCGGCACCGAGTTTATGCCCAAACTCGACGAGGGCAATATCTGGCTGACCATCACCCTGCCCACGCCGGTATCACTGAGCACGGCCAAACAACTGGAACGGCAGGTACGGGACACGCTGGAAACGTTTTCGGAAGCCAAAACCGTCATCACCCAGCTGGGCCGGCCGGAAGACGGCACCGATCCGAAAGGCTTTAACAATCTGGAGGTATTGATAGACCTGAAACCCAAGGATACCTGGCGCTATCAGCGCAAAGACGATCTGGTGCAGGCCATGGACAAGGCGCTGGCTATTTTTCCGGGCATACTTACAAACTTTTCCCAGGTGATTCAGGACAACGTCGAAGAAGCCATTTCCGGGGTAAAGGGCGAAATCGCCATCAAAATTTTCGGTAGCGATTTGCAAACCTTGCAGGACAGAGCCGATCAAGTTACGCATATCCTGGCCGGCATACAGGGAGCCACCGATGTCGCCGCCGAACAGCAGGCCGGCCTGGCGCAAGTGATCGTGGACATCGACCGGGCTAAGGTTTCCCGCTACGGCATCAATGTCGCCGATGTGGAGCGGGTGATGGAAATCGGCATGGGCGGCAAGGCGGCTTCGCAGTTTCTGGAAGGCGAACGCCGGTTCGACATCACCTTGCGTTACGAGGATAGCGCCCGCAATTCGGTGGCCAATCTGGAAAGTTTGACCGTGCAAACTCCAACCGGCCAACGCATTCCGCTATCCGAGCTGGCCACCATCAAAATCAACCAAGGTGCGTCCCGCATCAGCCGTGAAGACAATATGCGGCGCATTGCCATCAAATGTAACTTGATCGACCGCGACCAAGGCAGCTTCGTCGCTGAAGCACAGGAAAAAGTCGCTGCGCAAGTCGATTTGCCGCCCGGCTATCACATCGTTTGGAGCGGCCAGTTTGAAAACCAACAACGAGCGATGAAACGTTTGGCCATCATCGTACCTATCAGTTTGGGACTCATTTTCGTGTTGCTGTTCTGGGCGTTCATGTCGGTTAAAAATGCCTTGTTGATCGTGATGAACGTGCCGTTTGCGATGATAGGTGGCTTACTGATTTTATTAGCAACCGGCATTAATTTGAGCGTATCGGCCGCGGTCGGCTTTATTGCCTTATTTGGGATTGCGGTACAGAACGGCGTGATTTTGGTCTCTCAATTGAACAAATTGCGCCGGGACGGCCAAAAATTGCATGATGCCATCGTCAACGGCTCCGTGAGCCGCTTACGGCCCGTAGTGATGACAGCCTTAATGGCGATGCTGGGTTTATTTCCGGCTGCACTGTCCACCAGCGTCGGTTCGGAAACAGCCAAACCGTTTGCTATCGTCATCATCGGCGGCTTGATCACCGCCACGATTTTAACCTTAACCTTGCTACCCGCTTTGTATCGTTATTTTGCCGAGCCTGACGAGCTTTAGGGGACTACTATGAAAGAAATTCGCGCCTACGTGCAGCCGCACAAGCTCAGCCAGATCACGATGGCATTACTGGAAATACCGGGTTTTCCGGGAATGTCGATCATGGATTGCGAAGGCTTCGGCCGCGAGCGGACCGAGCACAGCCAAGATTACAAGCCGTTTCTCTTGAAAAAACGCCTAGAGATCTTCGCACCCGACGACTTAGTGGAGATTATTTTCGAGACTATCATGCGCACGGCCCATAGCGGGCATCATGGCGACGGCAAGGTGTATATTCTGGACGTGCTGGAAGGCGGCCGCGTCAGCAGCGGCGAACGGGATAAGGATTTGGGCTGAACCCCATGAGCCATCGATCTCTCCCGGCATTTTTCTACGGCACACTGCTGGCACTAACGCTTTATTTTGCCAACGCGGATGCCGAGGAATTACAGCCTGCTGCCGACGACGGAAACTTTTCGTTTATGCAGCTGCTGGCCGACCACGACCTGCACGATACGGCCGACGAACACTGGAATGCCTATGGCCAGGCCACTTACATATCCAGCTGGAAACCGGCCTTCCCTGCCCAATACACCAACCTCAACGGTACGCCGCACTCGCTGCTGCCGAACGCCGAACGCAGTTTCACCGGCACCGTCACGGCCTACTTTGGCTTAAAGGCCTGGCAAGGCGGCGAAATCTATCTGGCGCCGGAAATGATTTCCGAACTGCCCTTGTCGGACTTGAAAGGCCTGGGCGGCAGCATCCAAAACTTTGAGTTGCAAAAGTCAGGCTCGGTCAGCGCAACTTGGTATAAATCGCGCTTTTACTTAAAACAAACCTTTAATCTGGGCGGCGACAACCATGCGGTCAGCTCTGGCCCACTGCAATTGGCGGGCAATGCCGACAGCCGGCGCTTGGTGATCACCGGCGGCAATCTCAGTATCCTGGATATTTTCGATAAAAACAGCTACGCCGCCGATTTACGCCAGCAGTTTCTGAACATGGCGTTTCTGACCAATGCCGCATACGATTTTGCCGCCGACGCCCGCGGCTACAGCGTCGGTTTGGCGGCCGAATATTATTTCGACGACTGGACCTTCCGATTGGGCCGCTTCGCCACGCCACAAAATCCGAACGACTTGCCGCTGGATTTTCGGATGTTCAAATATTACGGCGATCAAATGGAAATCGAGCATCGCCACAGCCTATTTAAACAACCGGGTGCGGTCAGGCTGTTAGCCTACCGGAACCGGGAACGGATGGGTCGTTGGGACGAGGCCATCGCTGCCTACCAAGCCAACTCGGCGCAAAACGCCGCCAATTGCACAAGCTTCTATTACGACTCTACGAACAGTAGCGCCCCGGATCTGTGCTGGGTGCGCAAAGCCAACATCAAAACCGGCATAGGCATTAATCTGGAACAACAGTTAATCGACGGCGTCGGCGTGTTTTTACGCGGCATGGTCAGCGACGGCAAAACCGAAGTGTATTCCTATACCTCGGCGGATCGCTCGCTATCCTTCGGCAGCTTAATCGGCGGCGACAGTTGGGGCCGGCATTACGATGCTCTCGGAGTCGCTTACGCTTGCAGCTGGATTTCCGCCGGACATGCCGAGTATTTGCGCCTGGGCGGCGTGGACGGTTTTATCGGTGACGGCAATCTGCGTTACCGGCCCGAGCAAGTGGTGGACATTTATTACAAATTGCGCTTGCTTCCTTCGGCCTGGATGACGCTGGATTACCAGCACATCGCCAATCCGGCTTATAACGCGGACCGCGGGCCGGTGGATGTCTATGGCGTCAGAGCGCATTTTGAGTTCTAGGCAAAACTTTAGGAGTTCCCATGCCCCCCTCTTTAAAGCATCTAAGCATTTGTCTGCTGTTACTGCTTACTCCGGACATTAGCGTAGCGGAACAATCTTTGGCAATTGGCAAGGGCGAACGCCTGCTGGTGCTGGCCCCGCATCCCGACGATGAAAGTTTGAGTGCTGCCGGCCTGATTCAACAAGTATTGCAAAACGGCGGCACAGTGCGCAGCTCGGTCGTCACCGCCGGCGATGCTTACGTCGGCGCGGTGATGTTGGATAGCGGTAAACGCAACCCGTCTACAGCGGATTATCTGGACTTTGGCGAAAAGCGGCTGGAAGAGTCGCGGCGCGCGGCTCAGCTGCTCGGCAATGGCTTTATCCATCTGGATTTACTCGGCTTCTCGGATGGCAGTATCTACTCGGCGTTGATCTCGCATTGGCGGCGCAACCAGCCGATGCGCTCGGAATATACCGGCTTTGACCACGTTCCCTACCGGGAAGCGGAAGATCGGGGACTTGCCCAAGACGGCCAGGATCTACTCAACGAGCTGGTAGCCATTCTGCGCGATACCAAACCCACGATCATCGCCTTCCCGGATGTGATGGAAAACGATTCCGACCATGCCGGCTTGGGTATGTTTACGCTGCTGGCCGTCCATCAATGGCTATTGGAAACCCCGACACCACACCCACAACCCAAATTACTGGCCTATCTGATTCATTGGCAACACGGCTGGCCGACCGGTTCCAATTGGGGCATTGCGCAGGACTGGAGCGATCAACCGCTGGTATTGCCCGCTGACTTGCCGCTGCGCGGCCATAGCCGGGCTTGCGTCAATCTATCGCCCGCGCAAATTGATTTAAAGCGGGCTGCGCTGGCCGAATACAAAACCCAACAACGCATTATGGGTGATTTTTTGTCGGCCTTCGTACGCAGCAGCGAGTGCTTTACCCTACTCAAGCCCAACGACGGCAACCGTATCGAACAGGTTTTGGCGCAATTGCGGCAGGTACGCAAGACATTTGATAATCATCCCTTGAGTCGGCGTAAAATTTGAAAGGATCTGCCCGCAAACTGGCGCTGCGCTTGGCCGTCAACAACCTGAGATCTCGAATATGCTAAAACTTTTGCTACGTCCGGTCATTTTCGTCACGATCGTGATGAGCATATTGGTGATCGGCGAACTGCTGGCCATCGGCCGCCTGACCTGGCGCAATCATCAACGCATCCAAACCATAGAAACCGACATTGGTAAAGGCCACCATTTGGAAGAAACGATCTTCGAGTTGCTTGAGTTGCAATCGCAATTGGCCTTGCATCGCAGCAATCCTGACCTGTCGGCCGAACACCTGAATGACATACAAGATCGACTGCTGGATTTACTGCAAGCCCACAACAACGGCACTGATTTCACGGTCTCGGTCGATTTGAACACCCTGCAAGCCAAATTCGCCGCCGCCAGCAACGGCGATCCGCAGGCGCTGATCGATTCCGTGAATATGATCCGGCAAGTCCTGGATCGGCAAACCAACGAAGAAGAGAAAATGCTGATCGGCGTTGAGGACGACAGCCAGTTGGAACTGCAACTGGCTGTCATTTTGCCGCTGCTGCTGTTTTGGATCGGCCATTATTTTTTTCGCAACAATGTGTTAGAGCCGCTGGATGCGCTACGCGATTTATTGTCCGGCCTGGCGGAAGGCGTGAAGCAGCCGATCACCCGCGAAACGGCCGACCCGATCTTGCGAGACTTGTTCGACCGCTACAATCACTTGGTCGAGCACTTGATCGAACTGGAACAGGAGCATCTGCATTACACCAATCGCCTGGAGCAGCAAGTGCGGCAGACCAGTCACGCTTTACTCGAACAAAGCCAGCGCCTGGCAAAAGCCGAGCGCTTGGCAGCCTTGACCGAAATGGCCGCCAGCACCGCCCACGAATTGCGCAATCCGCTGGCGATTATTCAATTTGCGCTGGAAAATTTGCTGTCCGAAGCCATCGACCCCGATCTGCGCCAGCGTATCGGTCTATTGCATAGCGAAGTGCAACGCTTGACCAACCACCTTAACGACCTGCTGAGCTCGGCGCGCCATGGCAATAAAATTGCCCAGCCTACCGATGTGAATGCAGTCGTCAACGACTTGATCACGCTATTCAAATACCAGGCCACCGATAAAATCCAATTTACGGTGCAGGGCAAAGCCGACAGTTCCTTGATGCTGCCGGAAATCGAATTCCGCCAAGCCCTGTTAAATTTGCTGCAAAACGCTGTGCAGGCCATCGGCACCCGCAACGGTAGCGTAGCGGTGCATATTGCCCAAGACGCCCAGCGCCTGTCGCTGACGGTAATTGATAGCGGCGACGGCTTCGATGAGGCCTTCTTGCGGCAAGGCATTCGTCCGTTTGTCAGCTTGAAGGAAAAAGGCAGTGGCTTGGGGCTGGTGATGGTGCAGCGCTTCGCCAAAGATCTGGGCGGCCAGCTCAAACTGGACAATGATGCCGCCGGCCACGGCCGGGTCAGCCTGAGCTTACCTTTGACTTGAAACGACACACCCGCACAAATTCCAGCAATGCGCCGGCGAATACCCGTCAATCGCATACAATGCCGTAACTCGCAAACCAGCCATAACCATGATGACCAATACCCTGTTAATTATTGAAGATGAAGCCCTGTTAGCCTCCGAATTGGCGCGTTACTTTAGCAAGGGTGGCTGGGAAGTCAGTATTGCCCATTCCCTGCAACAAGCCGAACAGTTTCTCAGCGGACAAGCGCTGGACCCGCTGGTGGTGTTATCGGACATGAACCTGCCGGACGGCAACGCCCTGGATTTGCTGGAGAAACTCAAACCGGAAATCGGCAGCAGCGAATGGGTGTTTCTGACCGGCTACGGCAGCGTCGCCGATTCGGTGCGCGCGGTGCGCCTGGGCGCTTACGACTTTATCGAAAAACCCTGCTCGCTGGACCGCTTGAATCTGTTAGTGGAAGGCGCCGCCCGCAGCGCCCGCGCCCAACGCCGCCTGGAGCAGCAAACCGCTTCGCAGAACCATCAATACAGCATCGACAGTTTGATCGGCTCCAGCCCGGCCATGAACCAGCTGCGGGCCATGCTGAAACAAATCGCCAACGTCCCGTTCTCCAGCCTGATCGTCAGCGGCGAAACCGGCACCGGCAAAGGCATGATCGCCCGGATTCTGCACTATTCCGGCAGCCGCGCCGCGGCACCGCTGGTCGAAATCAACTGTGCCGCCCTGCCGCGCGAATTATTGGAAGCCGAATTATTCGGTTACGAAGCCGGCGCTTTTACCGGCGCGAAAAAACGCCATCGCGGCCTGTTTGAACAGGCGCATACCGGTACACTGTTTCTCGATGAAATCGGCGAAATGGACCTGGATTTGCAAAGCAAGCTGTTAAAAGCCGTGGAAGATCTACGCATCCGCCGGGTGGGCGGTGAAGCGGAGATTAACATCGACGTGCAAATCATCGCCGCCACCAACCTGGACCTGGTGGAAAAAGTCGCCGAAGGCTTGTTCCGCCGCGATTTGTACCATCGTTTGAACGTGATCAACATCCGCATGCCGGCCCTGCGCGAACATAAGCAGGACCTGGATCAATTGGTGCCGCAATTCATCGCCGAATGCAATCGCAAATCGGCCAAGTCGGTCAGCCACATTCCGGAGCAAGCCTGGCAGATGCTGAAAAGCTACGATTGGCCCGGCAATATCCGCGAGCTGCACAATGTGCTGGAGCGCTGCGTGTTGTTGTCCAACGATCATAATTTGCCGGTGGAATGGTTGCAGCTACAAGCCCCGCAAGCGACGACGGCCACACACAACGCCAAAGTCAATCAGGAAGGCGTGTTCATTCCGCTGGACGGCAGCATCAGCCTGCACGAAATGGAAAAATTCATCATCCAGGAAGCGCTAAACCGTAATGACGCCAACGTCACCGGCGCGGCGCGCATGCTCGGCACCACCCGGGAAACCCTACGCTACCGCGTGCAGAAATATCATTTGAAATGTAAATTTTGAGCAAAGCTGGTGTTGGTTGGCTAATACGGAAGAGATTTATCTCGGGCAAAAAAATGCGCCCTGCCTGTCCGAAGAACTTCGACCAAACAGAGCGCCACGTCCACACATGAGAACAGGTAGGAGTAACAACACGATCTAAGTAGAGCAAAGTTGATGCCAAATAGCCGACGCCTTGATTTTTATGGACTTATGCGAATGGCAGCCGATAAAACGCCGGGAGATTTGCACCAGATACAACCAAAATCCGGCTGTTTTGCACCAGGATGGCTCAATTGGTGTGTCCACACCGAATGCTGCGTTCACGAAGCGCAGCATTCGCCAAAATTTGCGGGCCGCTCTCGCTTGGAACTCAGCGATTGCACAAAATTACGCCAATCAACGAGCCCCCGGCGAGAATGCTCGAGTTGTTTTGGAGAACCGTGGAGAAAAAGACTCGACGCATCTAGAAGAAATGCCAGAATAACCAAGCAGGGTTTCCCGCCGACGAATTCAAACCACCAAGCGGTCAAAGCCGGATATCTGGCGCTCGAACAATCAAACCGCATGGGTACAAAAACTGTGTCCAGCCTCGGCTTTATTGAAGCTTCCTTTTAAGGTACTTTTGAGCTGGAATTTCAATATAACGATAGGTTATAAATGAGAGCACGAATATTACGAACATCAAAGAAAAATACTTTAATATTGAAACATTCATAGGACTATAGTTACTTGACAGCGCGCCAAAAACATAAACACCATAAAACAAGTATGCCTTATAAATAATCCAATGATTGAGGTAAATCGAATAAGACAGCGTACCAAGAAGTACAAATATTCGTGTATTTAAAAGTTTCGCTAGGAAGCCACAATCACTCGCTGTTGAATACAATAACAAGCCAAAGGAAGCAATAACCACAGAGTGACTCAAGCTAAAATGCATCGCAAACAATACGCCACTCCCGCCTATTAACTGCAAGCTCGTAGCAACCCCATAGTCAGTAACCGGCATTTCCTTATATACTATAAAAACAAAAATACCCAACATAAAGCCTGCAAAACAACGAATAACAACAAAACCGTCCTTCTCACCATAATATATTAAATACAACGCGATAGATAAGCCAACAACTATCATGCCAACAAAAAACATATTGAACCGTAGCCATTTTATTATAAAAGGAAAAACTAAATAGCAAGCCATCTCCGTACTAATACTCCAGGCAGGACTATTCAAGGGTGCCAAGGTCAAATCAGATAAGATCCAGCCCTGAATTAAAAGCAAACTCGCAATTAAGCTTTCAAAACTTACACCAGGCATACCAACCACTTCACGCCGATAAAAGTAAAAAGAGAACTCTAAAAAAAGGTATAAAATAAGTGTAAAAAGATGAAGAGGATAAACTCTAGAAAAGCGTGCAACGTAAAAATATTTAATCAAACTACTCTTATAATCATACAAAAACAATGAAGCATAGACATACGAAAGAATATACCCACTCAAAATAAAAAAGAAATCTACCCATAAGTACCCCATACTAAAAAAAGACGTTACCGAATCAAGAGCCACACCTTTATCGTAAGATACTTCCCTAATATGAAAAAACACAACCAATACTGCAGCAATCCCTCTCAGAGAGTGGTGAGAAACAATAGTTTTTCGATACCGATTATCCATTATTAAATAAGCACCTTACAAAAAGTTAACATGTATTTTTAGCCAAACCCATGTCCAAATATAACACACGGTTTTACACCATTCCGGGATCGATCATTGCTGAATGAATAAAGCGATGGAATTTTGCTGACTTGGAACAGAGTATCTTACGGCCTTATTCTTAAACTTACCCCGGATTACAACCATGAGAAAATTGGTTTTTAGTACACTACTGGCCGCCATCACCCAACTTAGCTACGCCAAGCCTCCAGAAGCCCGCTCCCTGCCGCTGGAGCAGATCAGTATCGAACACATCGACCTTCAAGGCCAGGTCCGAACCTGGAAACTGAATAAGGTATGTATCGACCAGCAAGCCTACCTACTGCTGATGAAAGGTTTGACCGAACCGATCAGTATCTCGCCGTCCTTCAAAGACGGGAAACCGGAGCAATGCCGAGTCGCAGACTAAAGCCGGAAACGCTCACGATTATTCCAGCCGATGGTTTTATCGGGGTGGTTTTCTTCGCGTATGCCGTGCCAAGCATCGGAGCTTTTGAACGAGCCAATCGGCAAGATAGCCGACTTGCATGCGTAGGACCCAAAGTTTTGTAGGGCGCATTAGCGATAGCGTCATGCGCCGAATGATTGAAAGCCAACATACGGCGCAATACGGCTACGCCTATTGACGCCCTACGAATTGCGCCTCACGACCTTACCGTGAAATCAGGATGGTTTTCTTCCCGCATGCCGCGCCGAGCACCGGAGCTTTTGAACGGATTAGCCCGCAGGGGCGCCGCAGGGATGCGGCGCGTTGCCGAAGGGGCAGGAAGCCCCTTTCGGCAACCCCGTTCAAAAGCGAGGCGCGCAGGGAATAAGCGGCATCCGGGTGGCCTTTTCTTTGGATACTTTCTTTTGGCCAAACAAAAGAAAGTATCTCGGCTGTCGGGCCGAGACCCGACATTAAAACAAGCCGTCGCGATAGCGACACATCCCCCCCAATCACCGCGTGGGCAAAAAAAGCCGTGCCCAGCCTAAGCGGCTAGTTATTAGTCACTGATTTCTTTAACCAAGCTTTCAAGTTGCCGTAAGGCTTCAGGTAATGTTTCTAAAATCGTAACTAGGTACGTACCTCCCAAGGCATGGACAAGGACAGAAACTGTCTCGTCTCCGTTTTCAACTATCGAAACCCGCTGAACGTCCTTATGGCGAATGTAAGACTCTTCTGCTTTTTTGTCCGATGGATACTCACGGACATTCACCCAACCACGAATTGATTTACCCACGCTTGATCCCCTTAGTTTGCTATGCCCAACATTACGGTAGAGGTGGCTACGCCTAGAAAGCTTAAACGAAGCCGCCGAACCTTGACAAAAAACGGACGTTAAAACCGCCAAGGCGGCACTTCCCTTCGACCAAATTCTTAGGCCGGGTAACAATCCCGCCGACACTTTACGTGGCAAAGGATTAAAACAAAATGCACTTAAACTACCTTTGCCAAATGATTGTTGCGACACCTATACATACTGCTATTGCGGTACCCCAAAGCCATTGCCAATGATGAAAGTAAAAAGAAACCAAGGAGCGAAAAATTTTAGCCGACCAATGAAACTCTTTTTTTGTTTCATGCAAGACCGTCATGCCTCCAATGGAGTCAGGCTCATCTGGGTTAACAGGAATATCTTTGCCTGCATACCACTTACGCAATCGCTTCAACATAAACATACCTGAATTATTTCATTACTAAAGTGGGACGCCGAGAAATGAAACATGACTTTACCCCGTGTCATCGAGCAACTCACATCACCAACCTCGGCACCGCCGCCAACAACCTCTGCGTATAAGCATGCTCCGGCGCCCCACAAACCTTCGCAGTTAAACCTTCTTCTACAATCTTCCCCTTATACATCACCACCGTCCGATCACTGAGATACTCCACCACCCCAATATTGTGCGTGATGAATAACAAGGTCAGATTCCGCCGCCGCCGAATGTCGAGCAGCAATTGCAGAATTTCCGCCTGTACCGACACATCCAGCGCGCTGGTAATTTCGTCGCACACCACAAACTCCGGATTCAAAGCCAAGGCCCGCGCCAAACCGATGCGTTGCCGTTGGCCGCCGGAAAACTCGTGCGGGTAACGCCACAGCGATTCGCGGCTAAGTTGCATGTCTTCCAACAATTGCCCGGCCAGCTCGATACGCTGTTCTTGATTGGCGCCAATGCCATGCACCTTCATGGGTTCGGTCAAGGTGGTTTCCACCAGCAAACGCGGGTTGAGCGAGGATTGCGGGTCTTGAAAGGCAATCTGCATCCTGCGCCGCAGCGGCCGCAGTTCGCGCGCGGACAGGCCGGTAAGTTCCTGGCCGTCGATGCGGATACTGCCGGCAGTGGGCAATTCCAGTTGCAACACTGCCCGGCCCAAGGTGGTTTTGCCACAGCCGGATTCACCGACCAAAGCGACGATTTCGCCGCGCGGAATATCCAGCGATACTTCATCCACGGCTTTAACATAATCGACGGTTTGCCGGAACAAACCTTTTTTGATGGGGAACCAGACTTTCAAATCACGGATTTGCAGCAAGGGCTGCTCATCTGCACTTGGCGGCGCTCCGGGCGTAGGGACCAACGAAACAGGCTGCTTAGACTTTCCACGTAACCCGGCGCGCGTCAGCACCGACAGCAGTTTTTTATCGCTGTCACTCAGGCTTTCGTCGTCGGCTGGGTCGGGGTCTTCGGCTTGCGCAGGCTCGACCACCGGCTTGGCCAGATTCTCCGGCACCGCCGCCAGCAATTGTTGGGTATAGGGATGCTGAGGATGACGCAATACCGACTGACATGTGCCGACTTCCACCAGTTTGCCTTGCTGCATCACACCTACCCAATGCGCCATCTGTGCCACGACGCCGAAATCGTGGGTGATGAACAACATGCTCATGCCGGTGTCGTCCTGAAGTTTGCGCATCAGGCGTAAAATCTCAGCTTGCACGGTCACATCCAGCGCGGTGGTCGGCTCGTCAGCGATCAGCAATTGCGGCTGGCAGGCCAGCGCCATCGCGATCATCACCCGTTGGCGTTGACCGCCGGAGAGTTGGTGCGGGTAGTCGGCAAAACGGCTGGAGGCATTGGGGATTTGCACCTGTTCCAAGGCCTTGATGGTGCGTTCCATGGCTTCGGCATCGTCCATATCGGCATGATGCAATTGCAGCGCTTCCGTGATTTGCTCGCCTACGCTCATGACCGGATTTAAGGAAGTCATTGGCTCCTGGAAAATCATGGCGATTTGTAAACCGCGCACCGCACGGATGCCGGGATCGTCCAGGGTTAGCAAGTCCTGCCCGTTCAGCAAAATCTCGCCGCTGGGATGCGAAGCCACACCGTCCGGCAATAAGCGAATCACCGATAAGGCGCTGACCGACTTGCCGCTACCGGATTCGCCGACCAGGCAAAAGGTTTCGCCTTTGGGGATGCTGAAACTGATGTCGTCCACCGCCCGCACTTCGCCGCCGCCGGACCTTAAATAAGTGCGCAGATTGCGGACTTCCAGCAAGACTTGGCTCATGATTTGACCCCGGCCTTGTCAGACAAGCGCGGGTCAATCGCGTCCCGAAACGCTTCGCCGATCAGGTTGTAGGCAAACACCGTCATGAAGATAGAGCCGCCGGGAAACACCGCCATCCACCAGTTAAACGTGGAGGATTTGACGGCCTGATCCAGCATCGCCCCCCAGGATGGCGCATCGATCACGCCCAAGCCCAAAAAGCTTAAGGTCGCTTCCGACAGAATCGCCCCGGCCACGCCAAAACTAACGGCCACCAATAAGGGCGCGACGCCGTTGGGCAGCATGTGGCGGAACAAAATCGAGCTTAAGGGCAATCCGCTGGCTACCGCCGCCTGCACATAATCCTGCTTGCGCAGCTTCAGAAATTCCTGGCGCACGTAACGCGCGTAGCCGGACCAGCCGGTGACGCCGATGATCACCATCATCATGTACAGACTGCGGCCGAAGAAAGCCACGAAAGTCAGCAGCAGAAACAGCGTCGGAATGTCTTCAAAAATCTCCACTAGGCGCATGCCCAACATATC
Source organism: Methylomonas defluvii (assembly GCF_033949435.1). Lineage (NCBI taxonomy): Bacteria > Pseudomonadati > Pseudomonadota > Gammaproteobacteria > Methylococcales > Methylococcaceae > Methylomonas > Methylomonas defluvii. Next base: position 24,764 of record NZ_JAXARY010000006.1, read on the forward strand.
GACGATACCGGAGAAATAGCCCATCAAGCCGCCAACCACGATACCAATAGCCAAGGCGATGCCGGAGGCAATCAGGCCGATGCTCAAGGAAATGCGGCAGGCATGGATCATCCGGCTTAACACGTCGGCACCGTTTTCTTCGGTGCCCATCAAATGGGTATGACCTTCCGTAGCGAACGGCGCTTCCAGGCCTTTGCTGCCCAAATCCCGCAGGTAATCGACGGGGGCATAGGGAACGGGCGGCATGATTTTCCAGTCCACTTGCGTGTAAGCGGCACTGCGGAAATCGTCGTAAATTACCAGTGCCGGCGGTTTGACGAGGCTATTCACCAGCACGGCAGCCAGGGCGCTGCCCAGCAAAAATAGCAAAATCTGTTTACCGCCGTCGATGTTAAGCCGGAACACCAGTAGGGCGATGAAAAAACTAGCCAGGATCCAAGCGTCTTCTACCGACAAATATTCCAGCACAGGCGCGGAAATCACGCCGTCCTTGCTCATCAGCAAGGGCATGGAGTTGGCCAGAAACGGCGCGAACACCGCACAGAACACTAACAGCGCCACCCAGCCCAAGCCAAATTTGACACCGACGCTGGCCAGCGTTTTGCGCCAGATACGCGCAGAAAAAGATTCGCGACTGATCACCGGCTTAGTCATAACTCACCCTTGGATCGGCCAGGGTGTAACAGAAATCAGCGATCAAGTAACCAATCAAGGTCAGAAAACCGCTGATCCAGGTAATCGAGAGCACCAACTCCCGGTCGCGGCCTTTCACCGCTTCCACCGCCAATTGCCCCATACCGTTGATGCTGAAAATATTTTCGACGATCAAGGAGCCGGCCAGCAAACTGGGTAACAAGCCAGCGGAGACGGTAATCAAAGGCAGCAGGCTGTTGCGAAATACGTGTTTCCACAGCACATCGTTCTCCGCAAGGCCCTTGGCGCGCGCGGTGCGGGCGTAATCGGCATGCAGATTTTCCAGAATCGAGGTGCGGGTGAGTTTGGTCAGCGCGGCAAAACCGCCGTAGGACAAACAGATCACCGGCAAAATCAAATGCCAGACTCTGTCCAACAAGAAACCTCTTACAAAACCGCCCTCGTCCCAATGCGGCAGGAAGGGCATATCCTGCGCTTCTCGACTACTGATGCCGGCTGTGGGAAACCATTGAAAATATTGGACGTTGGCAAAAAATCCCAACAGCAAGACGCCAGCCAACATGGTCGGAATCGACCACAAGGCCAACATTGACATGCCGGCGCCCAAGTCGAAAGCGCTGCCACGTTGGGTCGCGGCCTTCATGCCGACCATGATGGCGATGATATAGGTGAACGGCAGGGTGACCAGATTGAGTAGCAAGGTAATCGGGATGCGTTCGGCCAAAATGTCCGATACCGGCCGGCCGTATTGAAAACTGGTGCCCAGATCCATGCCCTTGCTGAAGGAAAACTCGCCTCGCTGGCCTTGGGTGTCGGTGACAAAGCCAATCGGCGAGACATTATTCAACCAGCGCAGATACTGCACCGGGGCCGGCTGATCCAAACCATAGCGTTTGTTGTAATAGTCCAGCAAAGCCTGTTTTTCCTGTGGCTTCATGTCCATGCCGCCGATCAAAGTCTGGGCGCTGATGCCGCCCGGCGACATGGCCATCACGCTAAACACCAGCACGGTAATCCCCAGCAAGGTGGGGATCATCAACAGCAAGCGCCGCAACAGATAGGTCAACATCGGCGAATCCTTGGCCTATTGGCTGTATTTTTGCTGCGCCAGCGGCACGTAATTTTCCAGCGGCAAGGAGCCGAAGTTCAAGCCCAGCTTGGTCATTTGCAGATTGTGGATGCGTTTGTCCACAAACAGCAGACTCTTGCGGCGCATCAGAAAGGTATAGGGTTGGTCTTCGTAAAGAATATGTTCGGCCTGCTGCCAGAGCGGCATGCGTTTGCTTTCATCGACGGTACGACGGGCATCGTCGATCAATTTATCCAAAGCCGGATTGTTGTAGCTGACGTAGTTATCGCCCTTGCTGACGGCTTGTGAGCTATGGAACATCTGGTACAAATCGGTTTCGATACCGCTGGTCCAACCCAGGGTGATGGCATCGAAGTCTTTTTTGTCCAGATTTTCCAGCATCACCGGCCACTCTTGCGGCGTGGGAATCAACTTGACGCCGGCGCGGGCGTACAAGTCTTTCAGCAACAGCACCATGCGTTTGGTATCTTCGTTGGCTTGAAAGTAGGTCAGTTTAAATTCAAAGGGCGCACCGGCCTTATCTTCCAATACGCCGTCGCCATTTTTATCCTGATAACCGGCGTCTTTTAGCAAGGCTTTGGCTTTATCCAAATCCGCTTGATACGGCTGCAAGGCCACATCATGCTGCTTGCTGGTTTTACTGAACGGACTGACCGCAGGCTCGGCGTAATCCAACATCACATCCTTTATTACCCGGCTGACGTCGGTCAGGTAAGTCATGGCTTGGCGCACGCGCTTGTCGGCAAAACGGGTTGGCTTGCCGCCGCGCTCTTGGTTCCAGCCAATGTAGCTGTAACCCACCACCGGAGGCATGTATTCGAAGTTTTGGCTCTTGGCCTGGATTTGCGGGTCTTTTTTTAATTCCTGATATTCGACGGGTCTAGCCGAATAGGAATCGATGTCGCCATTGCGGAAAGTGGTTAAGCGGGCGCTATCGTTTTGGATGATCTTCCAGAGAATCCGATGGTAGGACGGCTGCACATCTCCCCAGTAACGTTCGTTGCGTACCAGCTCAACATTGCCTTTGTCAGGCGTCCAGTTTTTCGGATCATTTAATCGGTAAGGACCACTGCCCAATAACAAACCTTTGGACTCGTTGAATTTTTGCGGCTCTTTTAAATACGGCTCGTAAAAATGCTTGGGCAGGATGCCGATGCTACCGGCCAAAGACAACGCTTCGAAATACGGCTCTTTGAAGGTAAACACCACTTCGTATTTGCCATTCGCTTTGACGCTCTTGATTTTTTCCAGATACGCCCTTTCCCGCGGCGCCTGGATCGCGTCAGTCATGATGAAATTGAAACTGAATACCACATCATTGGCGGTTAAGGGGTTGCCGTCGGAAAAACTGACGTCTTCGCGCATCCGGAAAGTAATCACCAAACCGTCCTCGCTAATCGTCCAGTCCTTGGCGACCAGGCCCTCCCATTCCAGGGTGTCGGGGTTGCGGGTGATCAGGCCCTCCAACACATAGCTTTGCACATTGGATGCATAAGCATCACTGGACACCAGCGGCGTGATGGTTTTTAGGTTGGTCCCAAAGGCTTCCACGCTCCAGTCGCCCTGGGCGTAATCCGGCATACGACTCGCAGCATGCGCGCGTTGAAATGCTTGAGAAACCTCACTGCTCGCGGTGGCGTTAGCGGGCGAGTTGGCGGCGGCAATCGCCCCGGAGGCAAATGCCCCGCGCAGTTCGCGCATATCCTTGGCTTGCTCGGACAGCGCGGTTTGCATTTCAGTCAATTTCAGCCATTGCCGGTCGATTTGATACATGGCCAATATGATCAGCACAATGGTCAAGCTGAGCAGCGAATAGAGAATCCAGTCTCGGGTAGTGGATGGTGTTTGCATGTGTCCAGTGTTTCGCAGAAATTAAACAGAAACGTCAGCGACGCTTTTACAAATGGTCAAAACCACGCGAATCGGTCTGAGAGCGGCCGAAAACGCTGTCTTGGCAAAATCGTCAGGTGTCCTTACTTTTTAAGCCGGTGACTGGTCGCAGCACTAGCCACCGGGGTACATCTTTTATAGCAAATTGGCAATCGGCGCCTCGGGGTTGACGTCGGCATCGTAGTCCACGCCGTCAACCTCGAAACCAAACAACTTGAGAAACTCGTGTTTGTAACCGGCGAAATCGCTCAACTCATTGATGTTGTCGTTATTGATCTGCGCCCACAAGGCGTTGACCTTATCTTGTACTTGCGGTTGCAGTTCTTTTAAATCAGCGCGCAGGCGACCGGTATCGTCAAGGATAGGAGTGGCGCCGTACAGACTGTCGCGGAACAAGCCGTTGACCTGTTCGATACAGCCTTCGTGTGTACCCTCAGCCTTCATGGTTTTGAATAGCAAGGCCAGATATAAGGGCATGACCGGAATCGCCGCACTGGCTTGGGTAACCACGGCTTTTAGTACCGACACCCTAGCGTCGCCACCCAAAGTAGCTAATTTGCTGCGGATATCGATGACACGTTTGTCCAAATCTTTTTTGGCTGCGCCGATGGTGCCGTCCCAATAAATATCCCAAGTAATTTTTTCGCCCAGATAGGTATAAGCCGTCGTTTTAGCACCTTCCGCTAAGACGTCGGCATCGGCTAATTCATCGATCCACATTTGCCAGTCTTCACCACCCATCACGGCGACGGTGTTGTCGATTTCTTCTTGGGTCGCAGCCGGCAAGGTAAAGGATTTGATGATTTCTTTGTCGGTATCAATACCGTTTTGTACCAAATCTTTGCCGATTGGTTTTAGCGTGGAGTTGTGGGTGATGCCGGTTTTGGGATTGGTCCGGCGCGGGGCTGCCAAGCTGTAAATAACCAGATCGACTTTGCCCAAATCCTGCTTGATGGCGTCTATGGTTTTTTGTTTGATCTCGTCGGAAAACGCATCCCCGTTGATACTTTTGGCGTACAGGCCTTCGGCTTCGGCAAATTTATGAAACGCTGCGGAATTGTACCAACCTGGGGTGCCTGGCTTATCGGCAGTCCCTTCGCGCTCAAAAAACACACCCAGCGTTTTCGCGCCTGAACCAAACGCCGAGACAATCCGCGAGGCCAAGCCATAACCGGTGGAAGCGCCCAGAATCAGCACATTTTTGGGGCCGTTGGGAATAGCGCCGAAACTTTTGACGTAGTCGATTTGCTGTTTGACATTGGCTTCGCAGCCGACTGGGTGGGTGGTAACGCACATAAATCCGCGTACGCGAGGTTTGATAATCATGTTGATCCTTAAATCAAGCTATTAAAAATTAAGACGAGTGTCGCTTTCGCAGCGATGTTTGTTACAAATTTTAAAGTTTATCCCATGATATGGCTGAACAGGAAAATAATATCGATGGTATCCGAAGCGAAAAATCGCCCTATTCGGCTATCCGCGACTATGTTAATAAACGTCAGCCTAAAAGCCAATGCGGGTTGAACGCTGGTAGCTATTCACGCACCGGGCAACGGTTATAGCGGGATGCCCCGAAGTCTTTGCCTAGAATCCGCAACAACATCCTCTTTGCTAAGCAGCTAACCGCTTAATCAAGCAAAAAAAAGGGAGCGCTAAGCTCCCTTTTTGCAGGTCCACCTAACGGTTTACTGTTTTTGCGTATTGATAACGATCTCGGCTTTAGTCTGCAACGCATTCAATACGGCTTCCATCTGCGCCTTACCAAAGGCGGCCGAGATGTTTTTGGCAATCAAGGCCTGTTTGCTCTTGTCGCTATCCGACATGACACCCTCATGTACACTGTTGACACTAACCACCAATTTACCACCCTTGGCTTCGTCGATTACTGCCACGCTAGGCTGACCGGCCTTTGGTTTGGCTGTTCTAAAAATCTCTTGAGTAACAGCCGCCGGCAATTCGCTGGCAGTGCGTGTCAAGCCATTGATTTTTTTGGTCTGCAAATGCAGCGCTTCGGCGATTTGCGCGAGCGTTTTGCCGCCCGTCAATTCCTGCTTAACTTTATCGGCAGTGGCGACGGCCTGTTGTTTTGCTTTCTCTTGCTGAATCGCGGCAATGACCTCAGCCTTAACTTCCTTGAGCTCTCTGCTGGCGGCAGGTTGATGCGATAACATACGCAACACCACGACTTTGTCGCCGCCAATTTCCAGCGGCTCGCTGTTGCTGCCTTTTAACACATCTTCGGAAAACGCAGCCGCCCGAACTTTTTCATCGGCAGCGATACCTTCACCCGCGGTGCGAGTAAACGCTTCGGTCTTGCTGGTCGCTCCACCCAACAGTTGAGCAACCGCCGCTAAACTATCAGGATTTTCATAACTGACTTCGGCAACTTTCTCGGCCAAGGTGTTAAATTTGGCTTCGGCCTGGGCTTTTTGATAAGCCTTGCTGACTTCGGCTTTTACCGCTTCGTAAGGCTTTACGTCGCCCGGTATCAATTCGGTGACTTTAATTAAATGATAACCAAAAGCCGATTTAACGGGCTCGGAGACTTCGCCCAGTTTTAAGCTGCTTGCGGCATCTTCAAAGGCTTTCTCCATCACGTCGACATTAAATAAACCCAGGTCGCCGCCATTTTTAGCGGTTAATTTATCGTCGGACACTTCGGCGGCTAAGGCAGCGAAATCCTTGTTTTTCAAATCTTGTTTGGCTTTCAGGGCTTTTTGCAACGCTAAATCGTCAGCCGTTTTATCCTTGCTGAACGCGAACAAAATATGGCTGATTTTTCTGCGCTCTTTCGTGGTGAATTGGACTTTTTGTTCTTCGTAGTAAGCCTTTAACTGCTCTTCGGTGGGGCTAATATCTGCGGCCAATTTATCCAATGATAATTCAACGTATTCGATAGCCACCTGCTCGGGAGTCTGATACGAGTCCTGGTGCTGCTGATAATAAGCGGTAATTTCCTCTTCGCCAGGCTGTTGACTGACAGCCGTTAACGGCACGGTCAAATATTCCACATCGCGGGTTTGGTTCTGGATTTTAAAGAAGTTGTTGATTTCCGCCTGCGTGACAAAGCTGCTATCTACCACGGCTCTTTGGAATTGCTCCATCACCAAAGCTTTTTTGATGCGATTGACGAACTCGGCGGAAGACATGCCTTGCGAACCGAGCATGGTTTGGTATTGCGTCTTATCAAACTTTCCGTCTTTTTGAAAATACTCGAGAGTTTGAATGAAGTCCCTGGCCGTCTCATCGCTAACCAACAGGTTTTGATCCTGAACGTATTGCAACAACACCTCGTCGCGAACCAGCTTTTGCAAAGCCTGTTTTTTTATCGTCTCTTCGTCGAATTTCATGCCTGCCAGATTTTGCGCATATTGCTGATAGGCCTGACTGACATCCCGCTGAAAAAACTCCTTGTCTCCCACAGACACCACCGGGGCCTCTTTACCGCCGCCAAGGTAGTTTTGGATGCCCCACAATCCGAAAAGCACACAAATCAAAATCAATATGATTGATGCAAACAGACCGTGCACCTTTTCTCTAATCTCTAAAAGCATAAACGCTGTCCTTAAACAGTATTAAACCCGAATGCTTCAGGCCATAAAATTAACAGGCAAAAAAAAACCTCGGACCATACGGCCCGAGGTTTCTGTTTTGGCGGAGCGGACGGGGCTCGAACCCGCGACCCCCGGCGTGACAGGCCGGTATTCTAACCAACTGAACTACCGCTCCAAAGTCTGGTGGGTGCTGAGGGGTTCGAACCCCCGACCCTCGCCTTGTAAGGGCGATGCTCTCCCAGCTGAGCTAAGCACCCGACTAAAGAGCGGCTAGTTTACAGCATCTTTTAAAGATTTGCCAGCTTTAAATGAAGGAATTTTCGCGGCTTTAATGGTGATCTCTTCACCGGTCTGCGGATTGCGGCCTTTACGCTCAGCTCTTTCTTTAACATCGAATGTGCCGAAGCCAACCAAGGCAACGGAATCGCCCTGTTTCAAAGCATCTTCTACTGCTTTGATAAAACCATCTAAAGCCCGCCCTGCATCAGCTTTAGTTAACTGGGACGCACTGGCGATTGCATCGATAAGTTCCGATTTATTCATTTATTTCCCCTTAGGATGTCGTTGTATTAATTATGCTCAGCAAACAAATGTTTGGATTTGTCCACTAACCGGTTTTCCACCAACCCGATTTACAGCCTCTCCTGGTGCGAGAGGTCGACATTTATATCAATCGCCTGCAAGCGATGTCAAGCACAGAAGTCCGCGGAAGCCACGACGCTGATGGTTTCCGCCGACCCGACTCGACTTTTAATGAGCAACAACACCCGGCTTTTTTACCTCTGCTTTGCTGGTAGCTGTTTCAGTTATTTCTGCCACCGGGATTGCAGCAATGGGGGTGGGCATATGCTGTAGAGCCAACTCCAACACTTCATCTATCCAACGGACACACTTAATCGCCAAATTACGTTTGATATTTTCCGGGATCTCGGCGAGGTCCTTTTCGTTTTCCGCCGGAATCACCACTGTCGCAATGCCGCCGCGATGCGCAGCCAACAATTTCTCTTTCAGTCCGCCAATCGGTAGCACTTCACCGCGCAGGGTAATCTCTCCGGTCATCGCCACATCAGCACGCACTGGAATTTTGGTCAAAGCGGAGATAATGGCGGTACACATGCCAATACCGGCACTAGGCCCGTCTTTTGGGGTCGCACCCTCAGGAACGTGAATGTGAATATCATTTTTTTGGAACACATCGCTGTCGATTCCCAAGATATTAGCTCGACTCCTGACCACCGTGACCGCCGCTTCAATCGACTCCTTCATCACATCGCCGAGCTTACCGGTCGTTTGCTGTTTGCCCTTACCCGGCATTACCGCAGTTTCAATCGTCAACAACTCACCGCCGACCTCAGTCCATGCCAAACCGGTTACTTGACCAATTTGATCGCTGTCTTCGGCCATGCCATAGCTAAAGCGTCTGACGCCTAGATACTTGTCCAGTGTTTTCTCGGTAACCGAGGTTCGACTTTTGCGGGATTTCAACAACAGGTCTTTCACGACTTTCCGGCAAATTTTCGAAATTTCCCGTTCCAGTCCGCGCACACCCGCTTCCCGCGTGTAGTACCTGATAATATCCTTGACCGCTGCTTCGGAGATGGAAATTTCCGACTCTGCCAGACCGTTGTTTTTGATCTGCTTCGGAATCAAAAAGCGCAGGGCGATGTTGATTTTTTCATCTTCCGTATAACCAGCCAAACGGATTATTTCCATCCTGTCCATCAAGGCGGGCGGGATATTCATCGTATTCGCGGTAGCCACAAACATCACGTCGGATAGATCGAAATCGACTTCCAGATAATGATCCGAGAAAGTATGGTTTTGCTCCGGATCAAGGACTTCCAACAGCGCCGAAGCCGGATCGCCGCGAAAATCTGCCGCCATTTTGTCGATCTCGTCCAGCAAGAACATGGGATTCCGGGTTTTGACTTTCGACAGATTTTGCAGAATTTTACCGGGCATAGAGCCTATGTAGGTACGCCTATGTCCGCGAATTTCCGCTTCGTCTCTTACCCCGCCTAACGCCATCCGCACGTACTTGCGATTGGTGGCCCGTGCAATCGACTGGCCGAGAGAGGTTTTACCAACCCCCGGAGGACCGACCAAACACAGAATAGGCCCTTTCAACGCTTTAACACGTTGCTGCACGGCGAGATATTCAAGTATCCGCTCTTTAACCTTATCTAGGCCGTAATGTTCGGCTTCCAATACCTCTTCCGCGAGTTTTAAATCGTGCCGCACCTTGGTTTTCTTTTTCCAAGGCACGTTGACCATCCAGTCTATGTAATTACGCACCACCGTGGCTTCGGCTGACATCGGCGACATCATTTTCAGTTTATTCAGCTCGGCCGTCGCCTTGGTTTTCGCTTCGGCGGACATGCCGGCCGCGGCAATTTTTCTTTCCAGTTCTTCGATCTCGTTGCTGGCTTCGTCCATCTCGCCCAGCTCTTTTTGAATAGCTTTCATTTGCTCATTCAAATAATATTCGCGCTGATTTTTTTCCATCTGCTTTTTAACGCGGCCGCGAATTTTCTTTTCCATCTCCAGAATATCGACTTCACCTTCCATCAAGGTCATCAAATTTTCCAGACGTTTAGCCACATCGACCATTTCCAGCATCAGCTGTTTTTCTTCAACTTTTAAAGCCATATGCGCCGCCATCGTATCGGCCAGGCGGCTTGGGTCGTCAATGCCGGCCAGGGAATTAAGCACTTCGGGCGGAATTTTATTATTCAATTTCACATACTGATCAAACGAATTAATCGCCGTGCGCTGCAAAACCTCCGCTTCCTGTTCGGAAATATTTAATTCGTCACTCAACTCGACGACGCTGGCCGCGCAATAATTATCAACTTCTTGGTATTTTGTTACGGAGCAGCGCTGACTGCCTTCAACCAATACTTTCACCGTACCGTCCGGCAATTTCAACAGTTGTAGGATGTTGGCCAAGGTCCCGACCCTGTATAAGTCATCAAAACCCGGTTCATCGACATCGGCCTGTTTCTGGGCAATCAGCAACACTTGTTTGTCTTGTTTTATGGCGGCATCAAGGGCATCAATAGACATACCTCTACCGACAAACAATGGAATCACCATATGCGGATAGACCACCACGTCCCGTAACGGCAAGACAGGAATTAATTCATCTTTGGTTTTTAACTCGGTCATTTCATTTGCTCCCTTGAGCAGCTCAAAACATTAGATGTCATCCTATATGAGGATGAACTCCCAGAAAACAAGTATCTTTAATTTCAGGCAAAAAAAAGGGGGCTTTATTGAAAAAGCCCCCTTTTTTGGTTATTTCTTCGCGAGAGCGCGAGAAACGTTCAAAGCCCCTTATCTAAGAAGCGTCCGAAGCCACCAGCTTTTGCTCTGCTTCGTAAACCAAAATTGGCTCCGAATTACCCAAAATGACGTTTTCGTCGATGACAACTTTCGATATTTTGTCGTTGGAAGGCAGTTCGTACATCGTATCCAACAACACATTCTCGACAATTGTTCGCAAACCTCTGGCACCGGTTTTTCGTTCCATCGATTTGCGGGCAATCGCCGCTAACGAATCATCTCTAAACTCCAGCTCCGCACCTTCCATTCCAAACAAATGCTTGTACTGCTTGATCAAAGCATTTTTAGGCTGTGTCAGAATTTGAATCAACGCGGCTTCATCCAACTCGTCCAGCGTAGCGATAACCGGCAGACGACCAACAAACTCCGGAATCAAACCATATTTGATCAAATCCTCGGAGCGCACATCGGCAAAAATCTCGCCGACATTGCGTTTATCGTCCTTGGTTTTAACTTCCGCCGAAAAACCGATGCCACCCTTCTCGGTACGATGTTTGATGACCTTATCCAAACCGGCAAAAGCCCCACCCACGATAAACAAGATATTGGCAGTGTTGACCTGCAAAAAATCCTGCTGTGGATGCTTGCGACCGCCTTGTGGCGGGACAGAAGCGACAGTGCCTTCGATAAGCTTCAGCAAGGCCTGCTGCACTCCTTCCCCGGAAACGTCGCGAGTAATCGACGGATTATCGGATTTGCGAGAGATTTTATCGATTTCGTCGATATAGACGATCCCGGTCTCCGCTTTTTCCACGTCGTAATCGCACTTTTGCAGAATCTTTAAAATGATGTTCTCAACATCTTCACCGACATAACCAGCCTCGGTCAGCGTGGTGGCATCTGCTATGGTGAACGGCACATCCAGCAATCTGGCCAATGTTTCGGCTAACAAGGTTTTACCGGAACCCGTGGGCCCAATCAGCAAGATATTACTTTTCGCCAACTCGACTTCGTTCTTTTTGCTGTTGCTGCGCAAGCGCTTGTAATGATTGTAAACAGCCACGGCCAGAATTTTTTTGGCATTTTCCTGACCGATGACATAACCATCCAATTCTTGCTTGATTTCCTTCGGCTTAGGCAACGCACCACCGGCCACGGACATTTCATCTTCCAGCAACTCATCTCTGATGATGTCGTTGCACAATTCCACACATTCGTCGCAAACATAAACGGATGGACCTGCAATCAGTTTCCTGACTTCATTTTGACTTTTACCGCAAAAAGAACAGTAAAGAAGTTTTTCATCGTCTTTACCTTTCTTGTCTCTACTCATAGACAGACTCCACCGTGATACATTACCTCGTCATGGCGATGAAATATATCAAAAACCAACATTCAAATCACGTCGCAGTCTTGACGAAGCGACGCGACACTTATCAGGCAATACGACTAGTCAATACTTTGTCGATCAAACCGTAATCAACCGCTTGCTGAGAACTCAGAAAGTTATCTCGATCCGTATCTTGCTGAATTTTTTCCAAGGGTTGCCCGGTATGATGGGCCAAGATTTTATTCAAACGCTCACGAATAGCCAAAATCTCCCGGGCATGAATATCAAAATCCGAGGCTTGGCCTTGAAACCCCCCCAAAGGCTGATGAATCATCACTCTGGAATGAGGCAAACAATAGCGCTTACCCTGCGCACCACCCGCTAACAGCAGCGCCCCCATACTGGCGGCCTGACCGATACACATGGTGCTGACATCCGGCTTGATAAATTGCATGGTATCGTAAATCGACATCCCTGCTGTCACTGAGCCACCGGGAGAGTTGATATACAAATGTATATCCTTATCCGGATTCTCGGACTCCAGGAACAGCAATTGCGCTACCACCAGATTAGCCGAGTAATCCTCCACTTGACCAACTAGAAAAATTACCCGCTCTTTCAGCAAACGGGAATAAATATCGAACGATCTTTCCCCACGGGCTGTTTGTTCAACCACTATAGGCACTAGACCGCCCGCCGCTTGCGGCGCCATCATTTCGCTCATCACATTTTGGTTAAACACGTTTAGCCCTCATTCGTTACTGTTTTTCCATGACATCATCAAAACCAACTGTTACGTCGGTGATTTTAGCCTGACTGACAATCCATGCAACAGCTTGGTCCTCTAAGACCATCTGCTGCACATCATTTAGCCAGGCCTTGTCGGCATAATACCAGTTCACAACGTCTTCAGGGCGCTCATAACTCTTCGCCATATCATCAATGACCGCACGCACTTTATCGGCATCGACCTTGATGTCATTCTTTTGGATGATTTCACCCAGAATCAAACCCAAGGCCACTCGACGCTTGGCCTGAGCTTCAAATGCATCCCTAGGCAAGTTCAAGTCTTCCAATTTCAGACGCATGTTTTTCGCGCGTTCGGCATAAGGCTTCATCAACGCTTGAATTTCTTGATCGACCAATGCGTTAGGCATCGTTATCACGATGTTCTCGTATAACGCATCCATCACCGCATTTTTTAACTTGTTTTTCAGACCTTGGTTCAGCTCTCTTTCCATGTTAGCCCGCACATCGCTACGGAAACTGGCCGCATCACCGTCTTCAACGCCATAAGCCTTGATAAATTCCGCATCGACGACAGGTAAAACCGGCTCTTCTACTTTAACCAATTCGATCTCAAATTCGGCCACTTTGCCGGCTAATTTTTCACTGTTGTATTGCTCTGGAAATGTCACAGAAAAGGTTTTGCTCGCACCGGCGACCAAGCCTTTCAATTCGTCTTCAAAACCGGGAATCATTTGTTTGCCGCCGATTTCCACCTGGTAATTTTCGACTTTACCATCGGTAAAATTCTCGCCGTCGGCCACGCCGGAGAAATGAATGGTTACGCGGTCAGCATCCTGCGAAGCGCGCTCGACCGTATTCCAGGTTTTCTTTTGCTGACGCAGTTTTTCGATCATGTTATCGACATCAGCCTCTTCCACAGTTGCTGAGGGGCGATCCACTTTCAATGCGCTAACGCCGTCCAGAACGATCTCCGGATAAACTTCGAACTCGGCGATATATTCAAAACCTTCGGCTTTCTCGGTAGGATGGATATGCGGATGACCGGCGGGGTTTAAATCCTGTTGTTGCAACGCTTCAAAATAAGTCGATTGAATCAAGTCACCGGTTACTTCGTTTCTCACTCTATCGGCGTACAACTTTTTTACCATACTCGCGGGCACCTTACCCGGACGGAATCCGTCCACTTTGACTTCGCGCGCGAGTTTTTTAAAGCGAGTTTCCATTTTCTCCTGAACCACGGCATCAGGAATGCTAACAGTCATTTTTCGGCTTAACTCTGATGTCTTCTCGACAGAAACTTGCATTGCATTACCTCAAAAAATTAAAAATACGGTTTTATATTTTGGGAGACCGGCCGGCGATGTTTAGATCTGGGGAACTTAAGGTCGTATCGTTACGAATAACGCAGGATATGGTGCGAGCGGGGAGACTCGAACTCCCACGGGGTTACCACTGGAACCTAAATCCAGCGCGTCTACCAATTTCGCCACGCTCGCTAAATAATTGAACGCGGCATTATAATCAGCCGCATCTTTAAAGACAACCTTATATTACTGACATCGCGCATGCACTCTTATCTTTCCAGCACCATTTTCGGCATCGCTTTTATTATGACACTCAGCAGCGCGCAGGCTTCAGCAAACGGGTTTACCGAGTTCAACCACCCCATCAGATTTGTAGATCAACAACGTATCGTCTACGCGGCTATCGCCGCTAACGAAAGCGAACGCGAGCACGGACTGATGTTTCGGCAGACACTAGCCGAGGACCAGGGCATGCTGTTTGTCTATCCGGATCAGACCCATCGCGCGATATGGATGAAAAATACCCTACTGGCTTTGGATGTAGTGTTTTTAGCGGGAGGCGGCCAAATTGTAGGGCTGTTAAAAGATTTACAGCCCTGTACCAAAGACCCGTGCCGAATTTATGATTCAAAAGTCCCGGCCAGATACATACTGGAACTACCAGCCGGCTTTATCGACAAACACGCAATTCAGGTCGGGCAAACAGTAGCACTACCCTAGGCTCAAGCCGGTCCGTTTGCGTCGTCCGGATCACCCTCGTACGGTGTTGCGTATTTGCACTCTTTCTGCGGACAGACTTTTTCGGTGCCACGACGCTTGGTGGTTTTCAAGGTCAAAATCGGCCAATTACAATCTGGGCAACTTTCCTTGATCGGCGCGTCCCACAAGGCATAATCGCATTTTGGATATTCCGAGCAAGAATAAAAAATCTTCCCGCTGCGCGCCTTGCGTTTTAGGATCGCCCCATTCTTGCACTGCGGACATTCAACCCCTGTATCTGAAGGCTTTTCCAAGGGCTCGATGTGTTTGCATTTAGGATACCCACTACAACCGACAAACTTGCCATACTTGCCAGTCTTTATAACCAGCGTCGACTCGCATTTCGGACACACCCGACCTTCCACCACTTCCGGTTCCGCAGACGTAGCGCCGGCATTGTCATCCCCCAAATTTCGTGTATACGAACACGTCGGATAATTGGTACATCCAATAAAACGGCCATTCCGCCCCAAACGAATCGACAGCGGACTGCTGCACTCCGGACATTTTTCGTCGATACTTTCCTGAGTCACATCCTTGCGCTGTACACTTTCTTCTTTCTCGTTGATCAACTGAGTAAACGGCCGCCAGAAGTCGTTCATCAATGGGATCCAATCCTTCTCGCCGCGCGACACGGCATCCAGATCGTCTTCGAGATTAGCGGTAAAACTGTAATCGACGTATTTTGTGAAATGCTCGGTCAAGAACTTGTTAACAATTCGCCCCACGTCGGTCGGATAAAACCGCTTGTTGTCGATTGTCACATATTCTCGGTTTTGCAAGGTCGAGATTATCGTCGCATAAGTGGACGGCCGGCCGATGCCATGTTCTTCCAAGGCTTTTACCAGGCTCGCCTCGCTGTAACGCGGAGGTGGCTCGGTGAAGTGCTGGGTAGCTGCAATTTCATTCAATACAACAGGCCGTCCTTCTTCCATCGGCGGCAACAGGCTATCCTGATCGTCGGCTGCCTCCTTGCTGTCGTCCACACCTTCCAGATACACCTTCATGAAACCGGGATTGGTCACCGTAGAACCGGTAGCGCGAAATACGTTTTTATCGCTGCCGCAATTCAGATCGACAGCCACCTGATTCAAAGTGGCATGAATCATCTGGCAAGCAACGGTACGTTTCCAGATCAGGTCGTAAAGCTTGAATTGCTCCGCGCTGAGCCGGTCTTTCACCTGTTCGGGCAAGCGCTGCACGGACGTTGGCCGAATCGCCTCATGAGCTTCCTGAGCGTTTTTAGATTTGGTTTTGAATCGGCGCGGCTCTTTCGGCACATCATCGGCGCCATATTTTTCCGCGATCAGCGCCCGAATATCGGCAAGCGCCTCTTCGGCCAGATTGACCGAGTCGGTACGCATATACGAAATCAAGCCGACGGTTTCGCCACCCAAATCAATACCCTCGTAAAGCTGTTGCGCCACCATCATGGTCCGTTTGGTGGTAAAACCCAGCTTGCGAGCTGCTTCCTGTTGCAAAGTCGAAGTGATAAAAGGCGGCGCCGGATTTTTACTACGCTGTTTCTTTTCCAGCTTGGCGACAATCAACTGACCGTCGGCGGCATCCAATAATTTTTGCCTGACTTCAGTCGCTTGCGCTTCGTCGGTAAAACTGAATTGACTCAGCTTTTCACCGTTGAAATGCGTTAATTTGGCTTTAAACGGCAAGCCTTGCGCGCTGGCTTCTGCGGTATGCGACCAGTATTCACGGGTCTTGAACGCCTCGATTTCCATTTCGCGCTCGACGATCATTCGCAACGCCGGGCTTTGCACGCGACCAGCGGATAAGCCGCGGCGGATTTTTTTCCACAGCAACGGCGATAAATTAAAACCGACTAAATAGTCTAAAGCTCGCCGCGCCTGTTGCGCATTGACCAGATTATTGGATAACTCGGTGGGGTGAGCGATAGCCTCGGTGACGGCCTTTTTGGTGATTTCATGAAACACCACCCGCCGCACTTCCTTGTCTTTTAGCAGTTTTTTTTCCTTGAGATGCTCGAACACATGCCAGGAAATCGCCTCGCCTTCGCGATCAGGGTCAGTCGCTAGATACAGTGTATCGGCATTTTTTATCGCTTTGCCTATCTCTTGCAAATGGCGTTGGTTGCGATCAATCACCTGGTATTTCATCGCAAAACCGTTTTCCGGATCGACCGCGCCCTCTTTGGGAATCAAGTCGCGGACGTGACCGTAAGAGGCCAGCACCTGGAAGTCCTTACCCAGATACTTTTCGATGGTTTTACATTTTGCCGGTGACTCTACAATGACTAAACTTTTGCTCATGCTATCCGTGGAAGGATCAATGTAAAGAAGTAGGTATCAAATCGTAAACTATGTCTTCCATTCGGGAAAAAGCGGCACTATCGCCGGGTTGACTTAATAACACCATCAATACAATCCATTTCAATTTATCCAGCGTAATATTTTCGTCTTTCAAGGCCATTGCCCGATCAATCGCTATCTCGCGATTAATCGGTGTCAAGATGCCGCTGTGCTCAAGATACATCAAGAAATTCCGGCATTCCATGTCGAACACGGAGATTTCCTGACCGCTAAAAATGCGGAACGAAGAGGAAACCGCCGGTGTGATGCTCTCAATTTCAGCTAAAGATTCCAGCCAATCGAACGCCTTGTTGACATCAGGCTGCTGAAAACCCGCATCCAGCAACTCGCTGGCAATCACGGCAGTATCCGGATAGTTATCGCTGTCGCCATCCAGATAATTCTCAAACAGATAAATGAGCACATCGAAAATATCTTCTTTCATTAGAACCTTTATTTGACTCTGAGGTAGCCACCACCGGCAAGTGCGGCAATGTAGCCTTGTAACTCCAGCACCAACAGCGTCGAGGAAACTTCTTCCGCCGACCAAGCGCTTTCTTGGACCAGAGCATCGACCGTTGTGGGACTGTACGGAATCAATTTCAATAGATTTTGCTGCTCCAGGTCAAGCGAAGTCTGCGCTAATTCCGACTCGGATCGCATATACCTTTGATTATAATGACCTAATTCCTCAAAAATATCTTGCGCGGTTTCAACTAATTTGGCGCCCTGGCGAATTAACGCATTACAACCGCGCGCCAAAGGGTTGTGGATCGAACCGGGAATCGCAAAAACCTCACGATTCTGCTCAAGCGCCAAGCGCGCGGTGATCAACGAACCGCTTTGCTGGGCGGCCTCGACCACCAACAATCCGACACACAAACCGCTGATGATGCGGTTTCGCCTGGGAAAGTGATTGGCTTTGGCACCAGTACCGGGTGGAAACTCGGAGACCAGCGCACCATGCTCAACTATTTGGGTAGCCAATTGCTTATGGCAAGCCGGATAAACGCGATCCAAACCGGTGCCGGCCACGGCTATGGTTTGCCCGTTTACGTTTAAAGCACCTTGGTGACTCGCGGCATCAATGCCCAAGGCCAAGCCACTGGTTACGACAAACCCAGCTGCAGCCAATGTCTCTGCAAATTGAATTGCCGTGCTGACGCCGACGGGAGAAGGGTTACGGCTACCAACTATTGCCAACTGCGGCTCTAGCAACAATGCAGGATTGCCTTTAACAAATAAAACCGGGGGAGGATTTGCAATTTCTCTCAGTTGCGCCGGATAGTCGGCATCGTCCAAGGTCAACGCATAATTTCCGGCTTGCTCCAGCCAACCAATATCGTCTTCGACCTTTTGCCAATCCGGTTTTTGCAGCGCATTGATGAGCTTTTCGCTGAAACCCAAGCCAGTTAAAGTGGTTCGCGACGCCGAGAATATCTGTTCTGGCTCAAAATGTGCCAGCAAGCGCTGAATGGCCTGACTGCCGACGCCGGGACTACGCAGCATCGCCAGCCAGTACTTGATTTGCGGATTGAGCGCGGCTTCCAAAACAGGTTAAAGAACAAACCGGAGCGGCTTAAACCAACCCGATTGAATATCGTTAGCTCGGGCATCCATTAGGGTGTCTGCACTCTATCCAGCGTGTGCATCGCAGCGGTTGCCTGCATCACTAAAGCATAGCTAACCCGTTCGAACGGCCGAAATACCATCAACACGCCAGCCAGTTCATCCGGCATTTTCACCGCCACAGCTTCCTGGGATTGATACCTATCCACAACGACATGCCCTTTGCGATACACATCCAAGGTATGCCCCACTTCCAAACCGTCGGCAGTACCTTTATCGATAACCACTACATCGCGCTGACCGATCTGCGACACACCACCCTTCACCTGAATGATGCTGCCCACCACCTGATGTTTAGGCGGTCTTGGAAAATAATTTAAGGCTAACTCACCCTCAGAAGTAGGCATCAAGCGGTCGCCGCGTTGAATTTCCATATCGGATTTATTAATCAGCAAGGTGGCCGGATCACCCGGTTCCTGTAGCGTGGTATCAGCGATATATTGCGCTTCGTAGCCCAAAATTTCCTTGGTAACCGGACTGACATAGGCCTTGCCTGCCCGGTAAATGGTATACCCCAAGCCTGGCGGGTTTTCGATGGCCCGAACGTAAACACCGTCTCCTGCCCCGGCGATCAAATGTTCACCGACAAAGCCGATGACATAAGGCGCCTGCTGCAACTCCTCCGCTGTGACGACTTTCGGCGAATTCAAGAATTGCACGATGGCATCGCTGGGAATCATTTTAATGGCTTGATCAATATCTGACTCGCGCACGCGCGGCAACAGTTTTTCGTCATTACCATCCGGTGAGAAGCTCAAGCGCGGCACACCGTTCACGTAGGAAAAATATAAGGTGTCGCCCGGGTAGATCCAATGCGGATCCTTGATTTGCGGATTGTTATGCCATAGCTGCGGCCATTCCCAGGGGTGCTGTAAAAACTTCCCGGAAATGTCCCACAAGGTATCACCTTTAACAACCGTGTACTGATCGGGATGATTGGGGTTTATTTTCAGCTCGTCGGCCCAAGCCACTGCGGCAAAAACCAGTGGTATCAATATTCCCAGTATCGCGCGAAAAAACATAATTTATCCTGCCAGAGCTTATAAAACCGTTCAAAATCCGCCGGACGAAGCGTCCAAAGGCAAAATCGGCAAGCGCCGCTGCTTTGCATGCCGCCCAGTCCAATTTGAAACAAATGCGTAAAAAATCAACCATCGATTTGCCGCACAGTTTAGATTAATTCGGGCATTATGCCAGCACGAGCCGTTCCAGACTAAACACGGCCCTATTTAGTCTTCACATTCAAACCCAAGGCAATTTCGGATAAAATCCCGCTATTACAGTTCGCAAGTGGAGTGATGGGTGAGTATTCTTAAAATTCTGGAGTTTCCCGATAAACGGTTGCGCAACGTCGCGGCCGAGGTAGACACAGTCGATGACAGCATCAAAACCTTGGTCGATAACATGATCGAAACCATGTACGCCGCCAAGGGCGTGGGCTTGGCGGCTACCCAGGTAAATGTGCATAAGCGCGTGATCGTGATGGATGTCAGCGAGAACAAGGACGAACCGATCTGCCTGATCAATCCGCAAATCATAGAGCGCGACGGCGTCGAAGAGTCCGAAGAAGGCTGCCTGTCCGTACCGGGCTTTTTCGAAAAAGTCAGCCGCGCCGAACATATCAAAGTCAAGGCGTTAAACCGCGACGGCGAAAGCTTTGAACTGGAAGCGCGCGACTTGTTGGCTGTCTGCATTCAGCATGAAATGGATCATCTGGAAGGCAAGTTATTCGTTGATTATCTCTCGGCTTTCAAGCGCAACCGTATCAAAGCTAAGTTGGATAAAATTCACAAGTCGCAAGGCTAATCAGGACATTTCATGAAAATCGTGTTCGCCGGTACGCCGGATTTTGCGGTTCCTACCCTACAAGCCTTGCTGGATTCGCCGCATCAAGTCTGCGCGGTTTATACTCAGCCCGACCGCCCCGCCGGACGCGGCCGCAAGCTGACCGCCAGCCCGGTCAAAGCCCTGGCCGTAGCCGCCAACATTCCGGTGTATCAGCCGGAAAACTTCAAAAGCCCAGAATCTATCGCCCAATTAGCGGCACTGGATGCCGATTTAATGGTCGTCGTCGCTTACGGCTTGATTCTGCCGCAAGCGGTTTTGGACATACCTCAACAAGGCTGTATCAATGTGCACGGTTCGCTGCTGCCGCGCTGGCGCGGCGCGGCACCGATTCACCGAGCCGTCATGGCGGGCGACGCTAAAACCGGCATCACCATCATGAAAGTCGTAAAAAAACTCGATGCCGGCGACATGCTATACAAAGCCGAATGCCCGATCAGCGCCGACGCCACATCCAGCAGCCTGCACGATCAATTGGCGCAAATGGGCGCCGAAGGGCTGGTTAAAGTGGTCGACCAGATAGCCAATGACTCGTTGCAAGCCGAACCGCAAGACGAAGCGCTGGTTACTTACGCCCACAAATTGGAAAAACAGGAATCCAACTTGGATTGGCAAAACTCTGCTGTAGAACTGGATCGTAAAGTCCGCGGCCTGAATGCCTGGCCGGTGGCGCAAACCCTGTATCAAGGCCAAGTATTGCGGGTCTGGCGCAGCCAGGTGCTTGATCGACCCGCAGAACAAGCACCCGGCACCATCAGTTGCGCGGAACATGCACTGGATGTCGCCACCGGCGACGGTGTGCTGCGCCTGCTGGAAGTGCAACTCCCCGGTGGCAAACGCATATCCGGCAAAGACTTTATGAATGCCCACCCCTCTGACCGCGTTATGCTTGGCCTATGAATCTGCGCGGCTGCTCGGCACAGATACTCGCCCACGTTCTCAACGACGGCCAATCACTGACCGCCGCGCTGGAACACGGCCTGCCCAAAATCAAGGATGTCAAAGACCGAGCTTTCGTCCAAGCCTTGTGCTACGGCGTCATCCGCCATTACTACGCACTAGATTTTATGCTGGGCCGCTTGCTCAGCAAGCCGCTCAAACAAAAAGACGGCGACATTAAAGCATTGCTGCTAATCGGCCTGTATCAACTGCAACACATGCGGGTTAAATCGCACGCCGCCGTGTCGGAAACGGTCGCCGCCACCAGCCATAAACCTTGGGCCAAGTCTTTGGTTAACGCAATACTCCGACAATATTTACGCGAGGCCGAAACCTTGCAGCAAGCCTGCGCCGCGGACACCCAAGCCCACTACAACCATCCGAACTGGATAGTGGATGTGCTGAAGCACGACTGGCCGGAACATTACGAAAAAATCCTCCACGCCAACGACCAGGCACCGCCGATGGCTTTGCGTGTCAACCTGTTGCAAGGCAACCGAGCCGCTTATCTGGACGAACTTGCCGCGCAAGGCATCGCCGCCCAACCGGTAGACTGCTGCGAGACGGCGATAAGACTAGACCAAGCCTTGGCCGTCGAGCAATTGCCCGCCTTTAGTCAAGGCCGAGTTTCAGTACAGGATTCTGCCGCCCAACTGGCCGCAGAACTGCTTGATGCGCAACCCGGCCAACAGGTGCTGGATCTATGCGCCGCGCCGGGCGGCAAGACGGCGGCGATTCTGGAGCACCAACCCGCTTTGGGCGGCCTGTTGGCGGTCGATGTCGATCAACAACGCCTGCAGCGCGTGACCGATAATTTACAGCGCTTAAACTTACAAGCCGAAACCTTAGCCGCCGATGCCAGTCAATCCGGATCATGGGCTGGCGACCGCCAATTCGACCGGATACTGCTGGACGCGCCCTGCTCCGGCTTCGGCGTGATCCGCCGGCATCCGGACATCAAATTACTGCGCCGCGCCGACGATATTGCCGCCCTGCAAGCGCTGCAAACCAAGATTCTTGATAACGCCTGGCAATTACTGAAGCCCGGCGGCATCTTGCTGTATGCCACCTGTTCGGTCCTAAAACAGGAAAACGAAGAGCAAATCGCCGCTTTCCTGGCTCGGCATAGCAATGCCAGCGAAATTCATATCGAGGCGCACTGGGGCATGTCCCGTCCGCACGGCCGGCAAATCATCACCGGTGACCGGCAAATGGACGGCTTTTATTATGCCAAGCTTTACAAAGCCCCTTAGTTACGCGGCATTGATGCTCTGCCTGCACATTGCGCCAGGCATGGCTGAAGCCGGAGAATATGCCGCGCGCATCGAATATGCCGATTTGGATCGTGTCGATGACGGTTATGACGTGCAGGCTCATATCGATTACCAGCTCAGTCCGACTGCCAAAGAAGCGCTGCACAAAGGTGTGCGGTTAACCTGGGACGTCGCGATAGAACTGCGCCAACCCGGGGTGCTGTGGGATACGATAATCCATAAACACAAACTGACTTACAGCCTGCAATTCCATGCCTTGCTGAATCAATATGTGGTGCAAACCCCGTTCGACCGCAGCGAAATGTTTTTAACCTTGAGCGCGGCCATGAATTTCATGGCGGCCGTGCATGACAGCATGCCAATTCCCGCCGAACAAGTGACAGCCGGCACGCCTTACCTGCTGGCGGTAAAAACTCAATTCAACCGCGAGCAGTTGCCAATACCGCTGCGTCCGGTCGCCTATCTGGACAACCAGTGGTTTCTTTCTAGCGCCTGGCACACATGGCCCATTCAAAAATAAAATTACCGGCCAGCGCCACGATTATCCTGCTGTTCGGCTTCGTATTGCTGTCGCTGCAATTGATGAGCAGCGCCACCCAAGAATCATCGGAACTCGGCGAAATGTATTCCTGGCTGTTGGTCATCAACACGCTGGGATCGGTGATTTTGCTGGGCTTGGTGGCGTTCAACACCTATTCGCTGGTGCGGGAATTAAAGAAAAAGGAGGCCGGCTCTCGGCTGACCACGCGCATGGTGTCCTTGTTCGTGTTGCTGGCTTTGGCGCCGGCGGCCATCGTGTTTTATTTCTCAGTGCAATTTCTGCATCAAGGCATAGACAGCTGGTTTAACGTGGAAGTAGACCGGGCGATGGACGATGCACTGGAGTTGAGCCAGTCCTCGCTGAATCAACGCATGAACTGGCATATCAAGCAAACCAAGCAAATGGCCGATCAACTCCGCGACAAATCGGAGGCCCTGATCGCGATGGAAGTGGGCTCGCTGTGGGCGGATTCCGGGGCATTGGAGATTGCGGTATTTTCCAACCAAGGCCGGGTATTGGCCTCCAGCAGCGTCAACCCCAGCGATATTTTGCCGCACCTTCCCGATGAACAAATCTGGCTACAGCTGCGGCAGAATAAGGAATATTTTGCTTTCGATCCCGGCGATAATGATGAAATGCTGGTACGTATCATCGTGGCTATCGAAGCGGATCAAAGCCGATTTTTGCAAGCCTTGTTTCCGATTCCGGTGCGGGTAACCGACTTGGCCGACTCGATTGAATTTGCCTTCATCCGTTACCAGGAAATGAATTTCCTGCGCGACTCACTGAAAACCAGCTTCTCGCTAATCCTGCTGCTGGTGTTGCTGCTCAGCCTGTTGGCTGCGATTTGGGTGGCTTTTATCAGCATCCGCAACATCGTCGCGCCGGTTAAAGAGCTGGTAAAAGGCACGCAAGCGGTCGCCGACGGCGATTATCAGCAACAACTACCGGTGATGAATCAGGATGATCTGGGCTTTTTGGTGGAATCCTTCAATCAAATGACCCGGCGCATCGCCCGCTCCCGCGACGAAACCCGTGTTGCCGGTCTGGAAGTGGAAAACCAACGCGCGTATCTGGAAACCATCCTGGCCAATCTCACGGCCGGGGTCATCAGTTTTGACGCCGCCTTTTACATCCGTACCGCCAACCAGGCCGCCTACCGGATTTTACATATCCCGGTCAGTCATTTCGTCGGCGAGACTTTACCGACTTTGGCGACCCTGCACAGCGAACTGGCCGATGTACTGAATGCGATCCAAAGCCTGCTGGAAAAAGCCGACGATATTTGGGAGCAACGCATCGTGTTTCTCGGCCCCAACGGCCGTCAGGAACTGTTGTGCCGAGGTACGCCACTGTTCTCGCAGCACGGCGCCCGCACCGGCGCGGTGGTAGTGTTCGACGATGTCACCGACCTGATTCAGGCACAGAAAAACGCAGCCTGGGGCGAAGTGGCGCGGCGTCTGGCGCATGAAATCAAAAATCCGTTGACGCCGATCCAACTGTCCGCCGAGCGTTTACAGCACAAGCTCTCCAAGGAATTACAGGACGGTTCCGCCGAATTTCTGCAACGCGGCACCCGCACCATCGTCCAACAGGTGGAAGCCATGAAGCGGATGGTGGACGATTTTTCCGAATACGCCCGCCCGTCCAAGAAACAAGTGGAAAAAATCAATCTGGT
This sequence comes from Methylomonas defluvii, assembly GCF_033949435.1. NCBI lineage: Bacteria > Pseudomonadati > Pseudomonadota > Gammaproteobacteria > Methylococcales > Methylococcaceae > Methylomonas > Methylomonas defluvii. The sequence goes on from NZ_JAXARY010000006.1 coordinate 49,610, forward strand.
TGATCTGATTCAGGAAGTCGTGGCTTTATACCTGCCCTCCGGCATTGTTTTCAGCACCAAGTTTGCAAGCGACCGGGTGCTGGTCGAAGCGGACCCGGTCAGCCTGCGCCAAGTACTGCACAACCTGATCAAAAACGCCCAAGAGGCCACCACGGCGCCCTGCCGCATCGAGATCAAAATCGCCAAAGTCAGCCGGAACAACACCGACTATGTCGAATTGGGCATCTACGACAACGGCAACGGCTTGAACGCGGAACAGCTTGAAACCATTTTCGACCCCTACGTAACCAGCAAGGCCAAAGGTACCGGCCTGGGCCTGGCTATTGTCAAAAAGATCGTGGAAGAACATGGCGGGGTGATTTGGGTGGATACGTCTTATAATGGCGGCGCGGGGTTTTTACTCCAGCTGCCGGTTTTTGAATTTGGGAACTTTAAATGAATAAGCAAGCACCGTATATTTTGGTGGTCGATGACGAGCAGGACATTCGTCAGTTGGTGTCGGAAATTCTTGAGGATGAAGGTTACGATGTCGCCATGGCGGAAAACGCCACGGAAGCTAAAGCCCTGAAAAATCAGCGCCCGCCCAATCTGATCCTGCTCGACATCTGGATGCCGGACAGCGACGGCATCACGCTGCTGCGGGAATGGGTCAGCGAAGATGACGCACTATGTCCGGTGGTTATGATGTCCGGACATGCCTCAGTGGAATCAGCCGTGGAAGCGACTCGGCTTGGCGCCTACGACTTTTTGGAAAAGCCATTATCGCTGGCTAAGTTGCTGCTGATCGTCGAACGCGCACTGGAGACCAGCTCTTTGCAGCGCGAAAACGCCGGCTTGAAACAACAGCTGATGATAGGCGTGGACCCGGTCGGCAAAAGCGCGGTGGTGGAACGTACCAAGGATAAGTTAAAGCGCCTGGCTCAGCACGACGCCAGAGTGTTATTCGTCGGCGAAGCCGGGGTCGGTAAGGAAATGTTCGCCCGCTATTTGCACAACAATAGTTCGCGGCGCGACGGCTCGTTTGTTGATGTGTCGGTCGGCAGTATCTCCCCGGAAAACTCGGCGGTGGAGTTTTTCGGCCGCGAAGACAACGGCCGAGTATATCGCGGCCTGTTGGAACAAGCTCATCGCGGCACGCTATTTCTGGGTGAAATCGGCGGCATGGACCCGGAAACTCAAACTCGCTTGCTCAGTGCGCTGGAATCCAGCTCGTTCCTGCGGGTTGGCGGCAGCCAAGCGGTGCGTGTTGACGTACGAGTCGTCGCTTCCACCCGCATGTCTTTGGAAGAAGAAGTCAACAGCGGCCGCTTCCGTCAGGATCTTTACTATTTGCTGAACGTCGTGACACTGGAGATTCCGCCGCTACGCGAACACAGTGAAGACGTACCCAGCCTGTTGAATTTTTATGTCGATCATTTCGTCACCCAGGAAAAGCTGCCGTTCCGGCGTTTCTCGATGGCCGCGCAAAATTATTTGCGTAATTACAGCTGGCCGGGTAATGTACGCGAACTGCGTAATCTGGTACAGCGGCTGATGATACTCGGTGCCGGCGACGACATTGAGCTTGACGAAGTCAAAACCGCGCTGGGTTCGATCGCCGAACAACCCAAACTAGGCTTGAATGTACCGGAGTTTTTTAATTTGCCGCTGAAGGAAGCCCGCGACCATTTCGAAAAATCCTACCTGGAATATCATTTCGAAAAAACCGGCGGCAGCGTCGCCAAACTGGCATCGGCTATCGGCATGGAGCGCACGCACTTATACCGAAAATTGCACTCCCTGAAAATTAAGCTTTAATTGGACTTGAAGTTAACGCCCCTATTAAGTACAATTCACGGTTTTTATAGCCTCAACAGACTAAAAAGCAAAGATGAAAACATTTAGTGCAAAGCCCGCAGAAGTTAAGCGCGATTGGTACGTGATTGATGCAGAAGGAAAGACATTAGGTCGCCTTGCTACTGAAATTGCACGACGTCTTCGCGGAAAACACAAACCCGAATTCACACCACACGTTGACACCGGCGATTACATTATCGTCATCAACGCCGAAAAAATCGGCGTGACCGGCAACAAAGAAAAAGACAAAATGTATTACCGCCATACCGGTTATGTCGGCAACATGAAGTCAGCTTCTTTGGGCAAGTTAAGACAAACTTTCCCGGACCGGATCATCACCACCGCCGTACAAGGCATGCTGCCCAAAAATCCATTGGGCCGCGCCATGTTCAAAAAATTGAAAGTTTACGCAGGTTCTGAGCATAATCATCAATCTCAGCAACCTAAAGTTTTAGAATTCTAAGCAGGTAGATAGTTTATGGCAGCTCAATACTACGGAACAGGTCGTCGCAAAAGCGCAATCGCTCGCGTCTACGCCACAGTCGGTTCAGGAAAATTCACCATCAACAAACTCCCTGTTGAACAATATTTCGGCCGCAAAACCGACGAAATGATTGCCAGACAACCTTTGGAGTTGTTGGGTAAAACCGGTGATTTCGACATCAACATCGTCGTTACCGGCGGCGGCCCTTCAGGCCAAGCTGGCGCCATTCGCCACGGTCTGACCCGTGCATTGATGGTTTTCGACGAAGCCTTGAGACCACCATTGAGAAAAGCCGGTTACGTAACTCGCGATGCTCGTGAAGTTGAACGTAAAAAAGTCGGCTTGCACAAAGCCAGAAAACGTCCTCAATACTCAAAACGTTAAACGTTTCTTATTGGGAACAAAGAAAAGCCGCTACTCAGCGGCTTTTTTTATACCTATTGCAACCGTAAAACTAATTGACCCTGTGCCCAGCAAGCGTAGCTCTGATCTTTCCAGCCAAGGTATCGATAGCGTGCTGAGTGACTTTCTGATGACTACCCTTCAACTCGATGTCATAACGCGCTACCGCCGCTCGCTTATTAACGTCGATCAAATATACCCACAGATACGAGAACAAAAAGCTCGGTTTGCTATGTTGACCAACCAGCACCCAATCCGCACCCCGCTGCTGCCCCAAGTCTGCTGCCAAATCGTGAAAGCGAAACAAGTAGCCAAAGCCGCTGTTGGCGGTTTTCTGACTTTCCGCATCGACAGCTACGATTTGATAAGCACCCGACCGGCTTAAGGCTGCCATCAACAAAGGCGCCATACTGGAAGTGCGGCTAATTTCCGTCGACGTGTTCGGCAGCGACGTTATGTCGTTCAATTCAAAATCCAAAACCGCTATCCGCGGCGCGGCGTTGACCTCTGCGGCTGACATACCCACAACCAACGACACGCATTTAATCAAGCTGACAATATTCATAATACCTCCGAACCCAGATAACGACTCACCGGAAACCATCGCTCCAAACCCCCAATACCGGCCATCGCAGACCATACCGCTTCGCGCGGTATAGCCATAATATTTCTGACAGTCACTGTTTTAAGCATGTTGAGCCTCCCAATTAAGCCGATTTAGAGGATCTCAGCTTAAGTAAGCAACTGCCGCCCGTAAGCCGACATTCACCCGGCAAACTCGGGCAAATTGCCCGCATCTCGCTATCAAGCTATTCAGCACCCACTCAACTACCTAAAATGCCTTTTCAGCAACATCCACCGACTATCAGCGCGCCACGAATCGATCATGAATCTAAAACTGTATTTGTTAACCCGCATTGCGGGGGTAGCCTTACTGTGTTTACTCGCGACGCTGACTTATGTGCTGCATCGCAGCGCTCAACAATCGGCAGCGCAAGCACAAAACACCTTAGCCGCGCTGGGCAAACAACTGGAGTTACAGTTATTCAAAGCCAGCGCGGGCGAAAACCCGGCCAACCCCTTCCCGGATTTTGACTTATGGAAACAGACCGCTAGCGAACCGGGCATTTGTGCCAGCTATCTGGCTAATGACGGCGAAACGATGCGGAACTACTGCAAAGGCATCGACTTGTCCACCCATCACTATCCTGAGTATTTTTCCGAACTATATCGACGAATTTTTGGACCGAACTTCGACTGGCAGCGGCCGATAACTTACAACGGCCAGGCTTACGGCGTATTAACTGTTTCGGTTAGCGCAGAGTTGTCAATAACCCGCGCTTGGGACGACGTCCGAGATTTACTGGCGTTGTCGGCGGTAACGATCACAGCGGTTTGCTTGCTGGTTTACTTGGCCATCAGCCGGGCCTTACTTCCCGCTCAGACTATTGTGGCGGGATTAAACCGGCTCAGTACAGGCGATTTGGCGTTCCGACTACCCGCGTTCGACTTAGTGGAATGGCGGCACACCGCCACGGCAATCAACCAACTCGCCGACAATCAGCAACAACTCTTAGCGGAACGGCAAAAACTGGCTGTGATGTTGATGAACTTGCAGGAAGAGGAACGCCACTGCCTGGCACGCGAACTTCACGACGAATTAGGCCAATGCTTGACTGCAATCCACGCCGTCACGACGGTCATCGCTCAAACGGCGCAGCAAAATTGTCCTGAGCTAGTCACAGAGGCCGAGCAAATATCCCGCTTTACCCAAGCCATGCAACAAAGTGTGCGGAACTTATTGACTCGCTTACGCCCGGCGGAGCTGGAAGAATTAGGCTTGGACGCCAGCCTGTGCACCCTGGTGGCAAGCTGGAACCGTCTGGGCAAGACGCACTTTAGCCTGCGCATCATCGGCGATTGCAGAACGTTGACGGAATCGCTGGCAATCAGTCTGTTTCGCATCACCCAAGAGGCCGTCAGCAATATCGCCAAACATGCCTCTGCCAGCCGAGCCGATATTACACTAACAATCAACGGCACCGAGACATCGATCACCATACAAGACAACGGCAACGCCAGCACTTTGCCGTTTGTGCCAGGCGACGGCATAGGCTTGCTGGGCATGCGCGAACGCATCCTTGCCTTAAACGGCAAATTCAATTTAAGCATAGCCAAGCCGCATGGTCTGATAATCGAAGCCCGCTTGCCAACAGCGCAGTCGGAGAGCGCCCAATGACTGAGCAAACCACTATCAGTATTTTGCTGGTAGACGATCACGCAATAGTCCGGGAGGGCTACCGCTCGCTGCTCAGCAAACAAACAGACTTAAAGGTCATTGCCGAAGCCGCGAACGGCGTAGACGCCTATTGCCTATACAAGGAATGCCAACCCGACGTGGTCGTAACCGATTTAACCATGCCCGGCTCAAGCGGCCTGGAATTGATAGGCCGCCTCAAACAACGCGACCACAAAGCCAGGATACTGGTTTTCAGTATGCATCAAAACCCCAGCTTTGCCCGCCAAGCCTGCCGTGCCGGCGCTTTGGGTTATGTCACCAAAAGCAGCACACCGGATTTGCTGTTGCAGGCGATCCGGCACGTCTATCTTGGCAAACACATTCTCAGCACCGACATCGCCCAAGCGTTGGCGTTGGAAAAACTCGGCAATGATTCGATAGCACTGAATAGTTTAACCGCCAGAGAATTCGAAATTCTGCGCCTACTGGTCGAAGCCAACACGCAAGACGAGATTGCCAATACGCTTAACATCAGCCGGAAAACCGTCGGCAACTGCCATTACCTGATCAAAAACAAACTGGGAGTGAACAGCGACATCGAGTTGACGCGGTTAGCGATCAAACTGAATGTGGTTAGCTTACTGGACTTGACCGATCCAGCTCAAGCAGGCCACTATTAACCCGGCGCTATTTATCACGGGTATTCCGTTCGCGCTGAGCTCGCCGAAGCCCAGACGGGCGCGCCCTTCGATAAACTCAGTTATCGATTAATTGATCGCATAGTGTTCACGCACCACCAGCGCCTCCGCCAATGCCAAATGCCCGGCTGCATTAAACAATATGCGCTGCTCGGTGAAAAATTCTGCAGCGGCATCAATGGTGTCCATTATCACCGCGACCACAAAACGCTCAGCGTGAGTGGATGCCACCATTTTTTCCGGTACGGCACATTCTATCCGCAAAGTCTGCGAGGTTTTATCGAACGAATGCAAACGCAAACCCTCGAAATCAGCCCTCTCCTGGCGGCTGGGTAATAGAAATATCAAGTCCAGGATCGGCGTCCGTTTTTGTATCGGCTCATCACGAAATCTTGCCAAATCAACGGCAATTTTCGTAATAGCTTTGGCGATGACACTCTCGTCAAGCGCACGGTCCGGCATCATGGATGCAATGTGTATAGTCATATCAACCTCACTAAATAGTCCGTTTTTTAGTCTACTCAGCAAATCCCGTTCCAAGTTACTAATTGACAGCAACAAAGCCGGCAAACCGCTTTTAGTGAGCAATCCGGCGCCCTGTGTGGCTCAACAAAGGCAATTATTCAGAGGGGCGCGTTAATAACAGGAAGAGATATTTGTTACAAAACCCACATAGCCGGCAAATGCAACCACATAGACGGGACAAACCACAAAGGGTTTTCGATCGCTGCAAGCCGATTGCGAGGCTTCAGTAAGCCTCAATCGGCTTGCAGCAACAACCGCCGCAAAGCATAGCACCGGGCCGGCGTAACCAATGCCGCGCAGTTGTTGCCGACTCGGTTCTGCAATACTCCAGAGCCGTCATCACCGCCAAATCCGGACTCTAATTCAGGAGCCAAACTCAAGCCACCGCCGGAACACGAAACGCTAAGGGCCGAATTAACAGCAGCAACACTCAATTCGTGAACCAGCCACGCACTGGCCGAACCATACTCGTCGGGAATAGTTCGCAACTGCCCACCCGCCTCCACTGCAAACTCGCATTGCTCCAAGCCCAAAGCAATTCCGCGACCGACTGCTTTGACAAAGGCCTCTTTCTTGGTCCATAACCGATAAAATGCGTCCGCCTGCCACTCCACCGGCAGTTCGCACCAATCTTGATACTCCCGCACGGAAAAGCAACGCTGCGCCAAATTTTCAAAATTGCGCCGCAGCTTAACCGTCTCCACATCAATTCCAATGTCAGCAAAATTAGCGATGGCTATTAACAATAAATCAGCAGTATGCGAGATATTGAATTGTAAAGGCTCATCAATCAAACCCGGCTTGCCGTAGGGGCCGGACACGAATTTTAACGTCGCCGGATCGACCGCCAAATAGCCGGCCAGCGTTTCTCTCAACATGCCGCGCGCGGCAACGTAGCGATCACGTAAGGTTGGAAGCTTGATCGCTTGCGCCTTCAACATTTCGTCGTCCGATAATCGCGACGCCAATCGCGCTAATGTGTCGGCAGATACGCTCAATCTGCCTTGCCAAACATCCACGAAATACGCACTCACCGCTACGCGCCCTCGCCGCCAGCCGTTAGCAAATCCAGCGCCGCCAGCCGTTCCGACAGAAGCGCAAAGCTGACATACTCCTGTTCCAGGCGCAGCCCACGGCCATAACGATGATCCCGCAACACGTCGTATAGCGCCGCCTCGTCCACTGTCAAATAAGCCAATTCGGCGTTAATCGGGCTAGCTTCTTCGACCCATTGCGAGCGATGCGCGATTAAAGTGGCCTCGTCCATCAGCAAGGATTGGGCTTGCGGAAAATGCTGGCGAAACTGGCTGAGGATAGCGAAGCCGTGGGTGTCGATGTCACCCCAATAGTGAATTTCCTTATCCTTCAACCATTCGGCTTGCGCCAAGGCATCGAACCCGTAGCCTCTGCCGAAGATCACCATGCTATCGGCAAACGGCGGAAACGCCAGGCCGTTGATGTCGTTTTCGGTGACGAATACCCGCTTGACCTGCAAATTCAAAGTCGCGAATTCCCCGGCGGTCACCGTCAGATCGCTCAAGCCGGCAATCCGCAGCCGGCTATCCAGTAAGCGGAAACGAATCGTCGCCGGCTTCGCCAAAAAGCCGTAGCGCAACTCGAAGCCGGCGACGCCGGTTTGCGTAGAATCGATCGCCGCGGCCGGCAACAGCAAATCCAGCCATTCGCCAAGCAACTTCTTGCGGCTTTCGATGAATTTGCTGTCGATACGGGGCAGGCTGGTTTGGCGTAGATAAATGCCTGGCCGAGGATGTTTTACGACCCAGCCAGCCACGCTCAACAATTTTTGCCATTCGTCGGCGTGCTCCAAGACACGTAACGGATATTTCAATAACCAAGGCCGCAGGGCGGCGAAATCGTCAACCAGCGATGCCGCCAATTGCCCGAAAACCGCCAATTCCTTGGCTTTTTTCAAATACGCCGCCGCGTCGTCCGGCTTGTCGAAAACCACCGCCGCCGGCAAACGGTTGCGCCCCGACAGCCGATGATTGATGTCGCGCCATTCGACGGCAAAATGCTTGGCGTCAACGGCCAACCAAGGCTCCACCCAAACCTGTACGGCGGTGAAATCGGCGGCCAGTTGCGCCGGGCTGGGTGGTTTTAACGGAATCCGCAGCGGAAACAATCCGCTGGGCGCCAAGCTTTCCGTCAGGATTTGCCCGCGCTGCCAGCGTTTGTCCAGTTCGCCGCGCAACTCGGCCGGCGAGGTCCAGGCCGGCTTGCTCATCCGCCGCGTGCCGCGCGTTCGGCACGATACTCTTCGATGCTCAAATTGCGCAGCTTGGACGCACGTCCTTCCTCGTTATGCACGAAGCCGACCGCCGCGACGTAGGGCTCGATGATGTGAATTTTCTGCAGCGGCGTGACGATCAGCAATTGCAGATTGAGCTTTTCGAACAGCCGTAAGCCGTATTGCGCCGATTCGTCGGAGCCGCGGCCGAAGGCCTCGTCGATCACCACGAAGCGGAAGGAACGCGAACGCACCGCGCCCCATTCCAAACCAAACTGATAAGCCAGACTGGCGGCCAGTATCGTGTAGGCCAGTTTTTCCTTCTGGCCGCCGGATTTACCGCCGGAGTCGGAATAATGCTCGTGTTCGCTGCCGTCTTCCCGCCAGCGCTCGCTGGCGCCGAAATTGAACCAATTGCGTACGTCGGTAACCTTGGCTGTCCAGCGCCGGTCTTGCTCGGCCTGGCCCTCGCGGCCGCGAAAACGCTCGATGATTTTTTTGACTTCCAGAAACTTGTTTTCCGAATATTGCTCGTCGTCGGAACCGGTCAGCGCGCCCTCGGTGCAGGCGCGTAACTCGCTTTGAAAGTCGCGCACGTCGGCGTCCGGCGTCGGTTGCGCTTCCAGCACGATGAAGCGGTTGGTGTTGTAGTCGATCTGAGTCAAGGACTCGTTGATCAGGGCGATGCGCTCCTTGATGGTTTCCCGCTCGCGGGCCAGTTGCGACTGGAAGTTAGCGACCTCGCGGATGGTGTTTTCGTTGAGCAATTCCTTGAAGCGAGCCTCGAAGCGCGGCAAGTCGTCGCTTTGTAAACCTTCCAGCATGGTTTGATATTCGTGGGCAGCGGCGATGCCGACGTCGACTTCCTGGGTTTCCAACGGGAAGGCCGCGCAATAGCCGCGCATCGCGTCGATGATCTTGTCGCGCAGATAATTGAGCTTTTTGGTCTCGTTTTCGATGCGGGTCTGCAGCCAGCCTCGCATGTCTTGTTCGCGGTTGTCGCAGGATTCCACCGACAAATGATATTCGCCCAAGGCTTCCGGCCGCATCGCCTCCAGTTTGGGGTAACGCTCGGCATGAGCATCACCGGCTTTGTCGAGCAGGGTTTGGGTTTGTTGCAGCAGTAATTCTGCGTCGGTTTTTTTCTGTTCAGTTTTCGAACGTCTATCCTTGTGCTCCTCCAGCTGCCGCTCGGTATCCTGCAAGGTCTCGACCAAGGTATTCAAACTCTCGGTGAGTTGCTTAAGCAGATCCGACGCCGACTCCAACTGCATCTTTTCGTCTTCCAGTCTGGCGATTTCACCGGCCAGCGGCCGCCAGTCAAGTTCGCGGAAGTCGCGGTATTCGTCCAGTTTGGACAAGGTTTTCAATTGTTCTTTGACGGCCGTTGCTGCCTTGTCCAGTTGCGCCAATTGGGCGGCCAGCTCGGCCAACTGGTTTTCCAGAACCTTGGCTTTATGTTCCAGCACGGCGATCTTGGCGGAGTTCGACCAACCCAGCACATAACGGCTGCGGTCGTCGAGGCGGTGGCGGTCATCTTTCTCGTGGCGCTCGCCGGGCGCCTTGATTTGGCCGGCGCGGGTGATGGCTTTTTGTTCGCGGCGGAACTGTTCGGGCGTCGCGCAACAGGCCACGTCGAAACGGTGGGCGATTTCCCGCTCCAGCCAGTCGTAAAATGCCGAATCCGGCTTGACCGCCAGCTTGTGAACCAAGGAATCGCGATGCAGATTCGGCAGTTCGGCGCGTTGGCCTGGGCGCACCCGAAAATACACCAGCCGGCCCTTTAGATGAGTCTGGTCCACCCATTCGGCGACTGCGGCATAATATTGCTCCGGCACCAGCAGCGACAAGCCGAAACTGCGTAATAACCGTTCCGCCGCGCCTTCCCAGTCCTTTTCCTCGTCGCGCACCTGTATCAGTTCGCCGGCGAAAGGCATCTCGTCTTCAGCCAAGCCCAGCGCCGAACACAGCATCCGCCGCAGTTGGATTTGAATATCGTCGATATTGCTGCGGCGCGCCTTCAGGCTGTCGATTTCGGCTTGCAAAGCTTGATGTTCCTTCATCCCTTGCGCGAAGGCGACGCCGGTTTCGCTGGCTAGATTCTGCAAATTCGCCTCGCGCGCCGCCGCGCTGTCCTGCAAAGCGGCAAATTGCTGTTGCTGGGCCAGAAAGGCGTCGGCGTCTTCCGGGGCCGGCAAGTCCAAGGTCCGCACCAGTTGTTCGTGACGTTTGGCCTTGTCGCGGCGGCGGCTCAGTTCGCCTTGCAGGCGCAGAATGTCTTCGGCGATGCGCTCGATGCGGTCGCCGCCATTGTCGGCGATGTTGCGGCGCAGTTCGCGTTCCTCGCTTTGCTGTTGCTGCTTGCGTTCGCTCAAGCGTTCCACTTGCGCGCCTTGTTTGCTCAACTCGTCGGCCAAACCGGCCAAACGTTTTTCCAGCAAGCCGAGCTTTAGACCGGCGAAATAAGGCCGCAGCGCCTCGCGGCAGGCGCGCAGTTCCTCGGTTTGTTCGGTCAATTGCGTGTGTTTGTCGTAGTCGCCGACCAAGGGCGTCAACAAGCCAACTTGGCGTTTGGCCTTCAGAACCGCGTCGTGGGCGCGGTTCAGGTCGTCGAAATGATTGATTAGCGCGGTGATGCGCGGCGCGACTTCTGAGGGTTCCAGCATGTGGCTACGCACGAAGTCGGTCAGATTGCCGACCGATTTCATCGATACGGTTTGATGGAACAGTTCCAGCGCCTGTTCGTTGTCGATGCCGAAGCGGCGGCGAAACCAGGCACCGTAAGGCGGAAAGCTGTCGTGCAACTCGGCGCCCAGGCCGCGCAACTTTTTACGCAATTGGCCTATGTCGCTGCCGAAATCGGCGAAGTCGGCGGCGATGCTCAAGTCGCGTTCGCAACCGGCATACAGCCGCGCCGGTTGACCCTGGCGGTCGGCGATCCAGAACACTTGCGCCAAAGTCACGGTCTGGTCGTAGCCGGCGTTGTGGAATACGCCCAATATCACCGAATAACTATTGTCGCCGCGCAAGGCCACCGGTTTGGCGCTGCCGCTGACCTCGTTGCGCTCGGATTTGTAATGGCCCAACACATAGGAACGCAGGCTGCGCTCCTTGGCATCCGCGCCGGCGGCTTTGTTGTAGGCGATACGGTGAGCCGGCACCAATAAAGTGGTCACCGCATCGACCAGCGTCGATTTGCCGGAACCGATGTCGCCGGTCAACAGCGCGTTGCGGCCATTCAAATGCAAGACCCAAACCCGGCCGTCGAAGGTTCCCCAGTTATAGACTTCCAGGCGTTGCAAACGAAAGCCGGACAAGGCGTCGTCGTCGACGAAGTCCAGGGAGAATTGCAGGTCGTTATTGATGGTCATGGCGCGGCGGAATTTTGGTCAAGACGCTGTAAAACGGAATGGACGTACTCCCTCCCTGCGCGAATGCCGCTTAGGTTAAGGAGCCTCCCCCTTTGCAAAAGGGGGATCGAGGGGGATTTATTTAGAAAATCTCCCCTAGCCCCTCTTTGAAAAAGAGGGGGATAAACCACGATATACCTAACGGGATTATCCCGGCGAGAAAGAGCGGCGGGGATCAATCTACGAACAATCACTCTCCGCCTTCCCCGCCGCTAACTAACTGCGTTTGATACTCCGCCAGCCGGGCGTCGAATTCCGACAGCCATTGAGCATCGACGAAAGCTTTCAATATCCGCCTGACTTCATAATTGGCCGACTGCCCGGAAGCCGCCTTGAGTTTGCGCAAGAAACCCAGTTCGACCACCTTGTTGATATGAGTTTCGATCTGATCGATCAGCCGCGCCTCGTTGCTGCGTGGCGGCAAAAACACCCGGATCAACTCGACGATGTCCTCGCGCGACAAGACCAACCGAGTCTCGCCGCCACCGCGGTCGAACTCGGCCAAACGCTTGCGCAGCAAGGCCAACAGTAAGCTGACTGGAAACGACAACGGCCGGCGCGCGATCAAACGCGGCAACTTGGCGGCCGCTTCGTCGTCTTCGGCATCCGCCTGCCGCGAACGCAAAAACGCATAACCCTCGGCCTCATCCAACACCAACTCCAAACCCAACACCGCCACGTAATCCCGCACCCTGGCCTGCAGATTCAGCAAGGCGTTCCACAAACCGCCGTCGCTTTCCTGGTAGATCACGCCTTTCAATAACGGAATGACCAAGGCCGACAGGTCGTATTGCGGCGCCATCTCTAGGTCGGTTTCCGTCATGTTTATCTCGTATTGATTGAGCAGGCGTTGAATTGCGCGTATTTTAGGGCAAAACTAAAACCAACAGAGATAATCTGCTTTGTGATTCGATGCCACTATCCATGACCAACTGGACTGGAAAAACGGAATTTTACGCGCTTAACAAACAAAGCCCCATGAATCTTCAGACGGGTTTTTCAACCGGCTATAAACGGGGATGGCTGCTTTGACCATAATTTAAATGTTTATGGCTGGGTAGCAAAACCCGCCTCGTAGAGGGGAATCTTGCCTACGACTATTGACCTGACTTAAATACGGCTAAATCGCTGTTACTGATCCAGCCGCGGATCATTTTCTTTGTCCCTGGGTATTCAACCTGCAGCCAGTCTCCCTCGGCACCCACCACGCCAACTACATCCCCTTTCACCAAATAAGACTTGAGCTTGGCATCAGCCTTAGGTTCGGAATGGAAGTAAGTCTTGGGACTCGATATGACCCTCAACTCAGTCCATTGAGTTTCCGTAACCTTATCGTAATTCAGGCCTTGTTCGATGGCCGGTGGCAACAGCATTCCGCATCCTGGATGTTCGTTACCGTGCTCCACCTTCAAATTGACTCCGGCGGCCTGGATGCGGAGTTCGCCGGGAAAGTGATCGACATTCCATGTCGTCAGCGAGGCCGAATCTCCATTTGATTGTCCACGCAGGTAAAAGCTGCAGGTTTTGCTCACGCCTTCCCCTTGCTCTTCACGATAGTAACCGGTAATTTGGCCGTCCGGCGCCACCGCCAAGCGGAGTTGCTCATAAACACCCGAGTGAAATTGGTTGGTTTCGACGGCTCCGACTTCGGTCGCCATCAATATTGCCATGATGAAACCAAAACGATTAAACATGATCAGCTTCCCCCGTGGCGCTTGTAGGCTTGTTCAAGCAAAACATCATAATTTCCATAATCCTCTCCGTTGTATAAGGTCGCAATGGTCGCGAATTTCTTGTCTTTGAGGGCTTGTAAGCGAGCAGGTTTGGCATTGCACCAGCCAACGAAAGCATCGAGTTGACCGCGTTCGCCCGCTTTCATGGATGCGACAAAGTCATCGACTTTGCTAAAGCCGCAATCCTTGTAGTTGAAGCCCATTACTTGAAACATACCCCACGAACAAGCCTGCAACGCGGCGTCGGAATCCAAGAAGATGGCGTCGTTGAGGGTTTTCCAGGCCGTTTCCTGATCCTTATTATTGGCTTGCCACTCCGGCCCCGCTTTCTTAACATATTTGTAAGACAACATGGGATGCGTTTGGTCGTATTTCTTATTCGTCAATTTCCTAAACCAATGCCCTTCGAAGGCAATGACCGGTAGGCCGGCGGGGCCGAATCCGCTTTTCCCGCCCGACTCCACTTCGGCAAAGGCCTTGACCATGGCCAGGGTAATGCCGTTACCCAGAGCCGCCAACGCGGCCTGAAAATCCGCATCGGTCAACTTGGAAAATGAACCGCCACTATTGACGGCCGCTTTGAGACGGTGAAGCTTGCCGGCCGCAGCGCGCTCCCGCAAGGACAAATAGCTATCAACAACCGCGCGGTGCGCTGTACCAGGCTCTTGCGTTTGCTGGCTGGCAGGCGGCCTTTTAAATTCCAAGAATTCCAATAATCCGGCGACCTCACCACTGGGACCGCACCAAGAACCTCCGGCCAGATAGGGGCGCGACGATTTGTTCAGATCGGTACGTTTAGGCCGTAGCGTCCGCGCTTTTTCGACCAAGGCGTGGAGAGTTCTACCCGCCGGATCGACGCGCCCGTCGGCATGAGGATATCTAAGTTCGTTGCGCTGAAAGCGCCGAATTTCCATGATCAAATCAGTGGAACAACGCCCGGCTTCCGGAAACGGCCGGCGAATGACGCTGTTGCAGATATTGAATAGATATTCGACGATTAGGACGTCCTTGGGATCGTTGGCTGCACCTTCTCCCACAGATGCCTTCAAAAGGTTTTCTTTCGTACTTCTTCGCTTCATTATTTCTCCTTGCGAGTTAATGGGTGAACTATCGATCTTGTATTTAGATTGCCCGCCTTGATGCCCCCGTTCCAACTAAATTTAAATTTACACGCTACCACTGCCCTTAATCAGGGTTTCACCGCCAAAACCCGCAATCCAGGTGTCGATGCGCCGGCTTCTTTGCGGAAGGATCGTCACCGCGGCTGTTACTATTCAAGCCGGCCAAGCTAGCGCGTGCACAACATAGTCCTTGCCGTGAGCATAACGCCCATGCACGTCAAACCGCACGAAGCAAGCCGGAGCAGCATCGACAGCCTGCTCCAAGTTAAACGCCAAACTCCTGCCGGTTTCATCGCGGGAGCGGTAAGCAAGGATTCGAGTTGGCCAAAATAGAGGAAGGTGTCGGCGGAAACACTGACATCGAACCTACCGGGATGGTTTTCCAGCTAGTGACAGAGTTCCGCTTCCGCCAGATCATCGTACAGAGTTCGCCGACTCGTTTCAGCATGCCTGCGGAGACTTCGACGCGGACTAGATGACTGCAAACCGCCTTGGAGGCTGCGGCGAAGAACTTCTCAATTTGGCCCTTTACCGCCGCTCAAGCCGGCAACCAGGACATTTGTGTCTACAACCACTCTAATTGCCATGCAAAATTGCCAGCATATATGCAACAGCTATCCTAGCATAGGCCTAAATTTTGGAAAGATTTCCGCCCCCCCCCGTATTCGATAAGAACATCCTGTGCCGCTCGCGTCACCTGACAAAAATCACCCTCGGCAAGCGCGCCTGCTTGCTCACTTCCCGCCCTTCACCGTCCGTCGTTTGCCAAACGATGACGTCTTCGGCGGTTTCGTCGACGGTGGTGTTGAAGCTGTCCCCGCCCAGTTGCAGATAGGCGACCAGTTCCGCCACACCGTGTTGCAAGGGGTGACTACGGCAGAGTTCGGCCAGGGTGATTTGCGGTTTGTCTTGCAGGGCGTGGCGGATGTGGCGGGCCAGTTGCGCCTTGTCGATGACGATTTGCGAGAATAGCGCGGCGGCGTCGATGTCGTCGTCGCCGGTTTCCGGGACGATGCTATCGATGCGCGGTTTGACGGCCGGGGTGTGCAGCGGCCGTTCCATCGGCAGTTCGATGTTGGCGGCGGCTTCGGCGATGTTCATCACTTCGCCGGACGGTTGATTGTCGCGCAGAGCCAAAGCCTTGGCTTCGATGCCGTGCAGGATTTCCATGATGCGGCGGTTTTCCAGCCAGGCCTGGTCGTCGAGGAAGCGGCGCAGTTGCCGGCTGAGTTCGGCGACGGTGCGCTGGGTGTGTTCGCCGGCTTCCAGCCAGTCGTAATGCACCCGGCGCAAGCGGGCTTCGGGGCGCAGTTCTGCCACCGGCTGCAAGGCCAGCACTTTTTCCAGCAAGGCCGATAATTCTTCCTGGCGGCGGCTGGACATCAGGAAATCCCAGAAGGCGCGGAAGCTACGGCCCTGGTCAGAATCGGCAATGGCATCGCGTTCGCCCATGATGTCTTGCAGCAATTCGCCCTTGCCGCCTTCCCACAAGGCGATGCGCTCGCGCACCCGCCGGTCCAGGCCGCGAAAGTTATGCTCGACTTCGCGAAAGTCGCCGAGCAGTTCGCGGGCCAGCGCGGTGAATTGCAGAAAGCGGTCTTTCAATGCGGTGTCGTCCAGCAAGGTCAGTTCGCCGGCTTCGGCTCTGGCGATTTCGGCGTCAATGTCGGCGCGGCGCTTACGCAGATCGGCGATACGGGTCTCTGGATCGGTTTCGCTGCCTGCGCTGATTTGCTTGAGCAGTTCGAACAAGGTTAATAAGCGCGATTCGGTGCCGACGAAGCTGCGTTCGGTCAAGCTACCCAGCCAGGCGATGGCTCTTTCGGTGGGCGGAGTCAGGTCGAAATAGGGTTCATCCGAGCCTTGGCGATAAAATTTGCGCAGCCAGCCCTTGTCGTTGCCGGCCCAATCACTGAGGTAGTCCAGCGCCGACTTTGGAAAGATGTCGTTACCGAATTGTTCCCGCAAGCCGAATAATTCGTCTTCCAAGGCCTCGGCAAGATCGGCCTGGGCAATCAAGCGCTGGTTTGGGATGACAAACACCCGGTTCAAAAAGCCGGCAACCAGTGGCGCATGCGGCGAATTAAGTAGCCGCCACGCCGGATGATTTTGTTTGAGCAAATCGAGAGTACGGTAATCCAGCTTGAATATCCTTTATGTGCTCGCCACTCGTTGGCGTGGCGTAAACTGTTAAACAATGCCGCTGTCCCGCTCCGCCAATTGTAAATTTGACCAAATTTCCAACGGAAAAACCTATCTGTAGGCAAGAAAACCCAAGTGAAATCCTTGGTTTTCCTTGACGAAAAGGGTCAAAAACAGTAGCTTATCCAACCTTTTTTGTAAAATCTGCATTTCCCCCGATCGATTAGTTTTTTGAGGACGTAAAATTGGAACTCAGTGGCGGACATATTCTTGTCCAATGTCTTAAAGATGAAGGTGTCGAATTTGTATTTGGCTATCCGGGTGGCTCTGTCTTGCACATCTATGATGCCATTTTCCATCAAGACGAAGTGAAACATATCCTGGTCCGCCACGAACAAGCGGCGGCCCATGCAGCTGACGCTTATGCGCGCGCCACCGGCAAACCGGGCGTGGTGCTGGTCACCTCGGGCCCAGGCGCGACAAATGCCGTCACCGGCATTGCCACCGCGTATATGGATTCGATCCCGATGGTGATCATCTCGGGCCAAGTGCCGTCGCCGGTAATAGGCAGCGATGCGTTCCAGGAAGTCGATACGGTGGGCATTACTCGGCCCTGCGTTAAGCACAACTTCCTGGTCAAGGATGTCAACGATTTGGCCGAAACCATGAAGAAGGCCTTTTACGTGGCAACCACCGGCCGCCCCGGCCCGGTATTGGTCGACGTGCCGAAAGACATCACCGATCCAAACATCAAGGTGCATTATAAGTACCCGAAAAAGATCAGCATGCGTTCTTATAACCCGGTGGTAAGCGGTCACAAGGGCCAGATCAAACGCGCGGTAGACATGTTGCTGACCGCACAGCGGCCGATGATTTACTCCGGCGGCGGGGTAATTCTCGGTGAAGCCCATAAAGAACTAACTGAATTGACCCAATTACTGGGGTATCCGATTACCAATACCCTGATGGGTTTGGGCGGTTATCCAGCTACCGACAAACAGTTCGTCGGCATGCTGGGTATGCACGGTACTTACGAAGCCAATATGGCGATGCATGAGAGTGACGTCATTCTGGCGGTCGGCGCGCGCTTCGACGACCGAGTCACCGGCAAACTGGCTGAGTTTTGCCCGTACGCCAAGATTATCCATATCGACGTCGATCCGGCCTCGATTTCCAAAACCGTTAAAGTCGACGTGCCGATTGTCGGCGAAGTCAAACCGGTGCTGGAACAAATGATAGAGCTGATCAAAGACAGCAAAACCAAGCCGTCGAAGTCAGCGCTGGAATCCTGGTGGCAATTGATAGGCAGTTGGCGAGACGTACATTGCCTGGACTATGACCGCACCAGTAGTGTCATCAAGCCACAATATGTCGTAGAGCAGTTGTATCAAGTGACTGGCGGGGAAGCATTCGTCACCTCCGACGTGGGCCAACATCAAATGTATGCCGCGCAGTACTACCACTTCGACAAACCTCGGCGCTGGATCAACTCCGGCGGCCTGGGCACGATGGGCTTTGGTTTGCCGGCTGCAATTGGCGTGAAACTGGCGTTTCCGGAAGCCAATGTCGCCTGTATCACCGGCGAAGCCAGCATCCAGATGTGTATCCAAGAGCTATCCACTGCCCTGCAATACAACGCGCCGGTGAAAATCATCAACCTGAACAACCGCTACATGGGCATGGTGAGGCAATGGCAGGAGTTCTCTTATCAAAGCCGGTATTCGCAGTCCTACATGGATACCATCCCCGACTTCGTTAAATTGGCGGAGGCCTACGGCCACGTCGGTATGTTGATCGAGAAACCTGAAGACGTGCGCGGTGCTCTGGAAGAAGCCTTCGCATTGAAGGATAGAACCGTATTCCTGGATTTCATCACGGATCGCACGGAAAACGTTTACCCCATGATAGAAGCAGGCAAAGGCCATCACGACATGAAATTGCGCGTCGCACCCGGCACCCCGGTAGACAGGGAGTTGTCATAAATGAGACACATCATTTCAATTCTGATTGAAAACGAATCCGGTGCTTTGTCGCGCGTCGCGGGCTTATTTTCCGCGCGTGGCTACAACATCGAATCCTTGACCGTGGCCCCCACCGAGGATTCCAGCCTGTCGCGGATGACCTTGGTTACCAGCGGCAGTGACGAGATTATCGAGCAAATCACCAAGCAACTGAACAAGTTGATCGACGTGGTGAAATTGATCGATTTGGCGGAATCCGCGCATATCGAACGCGAGCTGATGCTGGTAAAAATCAAAACCAGCCACGATACCCGCGAAGAAGTGAAACGCATGGTCGACATCTTCCGCGGCAAGATTATCGATGTCACCGCCAACAGCTACGTGGTGGAAATGACCGGCCAATCCAGCAAACTGGACGCCTTTATCCACGGCTTTGAAGAAGGCAGCATCATTGAAGTAGTGCGCTCCGGTCCAACCGGCATCTCCCGCGGCGAGAAAGGCTTACACCTGTAACATTTATTATTTACCCAGCAACGAGAAAACCTATGCAAGTTTATTACGATAAAGACGCCGACCTTTCTGTTATCAGAAGCAAAAAAGTAGCGATCATCGGCTACGGCTCACAAGGCCACGCGCACGCCAACAATCTGAAAGACTCAGGTGTTGACGTCGTTGTCGGCTTGCGTGCCAATTCAGCGTCCGTCGCCAAAGCTCAAGCCAGCGGCTTGACTGTCAAAGACGTACCGGAAGCCATCGCCGGCGCCGACGTGGTGATGATTCTGACTCCTGACGAGTTTCAATCCAAACTGTACAAAGAAGAAATCGAACCCAATATCAAACAAGGCGCAGCCCTGGCTTTCGCTCACGGTTTTGCGATTCTGTACAACCAAGTCGTACCCCGCAAAGACCTGGACGTAATCATGATTGCGCCTAAAGCACCTGGTCACACCGTGCGTTCCGAGTTTGTTAAAGGCGGCGGCATTCCTGATTTGATTGCGATTCATCAAGATGCGTCCGGCATGGCCAAAGCCATCTGCTTGTCATACGCTTCTGCGATCGGCGGCGGCCGCTCCGGCATCATCGAAACCACGTTCCGCGACGAAACCGAAACCGATTTGTTCGGCGAACAAGCGGTATTGTGCGGCGGTGCGGTGGAACTGGTGAAAGCCGGTTTCGAAACCCTGACCGAAGCGGGCTATCCTCCTGAAATGGCTTACTTCGAGTGCCTGCACGAATTGAAATTGATCGTAGATTTGATGTACGAAGGCGGTATCGCCAACATGAACTACTCGATCTCTAACAACGCGGAATACGGCGAATACGTCACCGGCCCAAAAGTAATCAACGAAGAAAGCCGTTGGGCCATGAAACAAGCCCTGGAAGACATTCAGCAAGGTAAATACGCCAAGCAATTTATCCTGGAAGGCCAAACCGGCTACCCTGAAATGACCGCCAGACGCCGCCTGAATGCCGAGCATCCTATCGAAACCGTCGGTGCTAAACTGCGGGCCATGATGCCTTGGATCAAAGCTAACCAAATCGTCGATAAAAGCAAAAACTAAGCTTATCGGCTAGGATTAAAGCCCATCTACACGATGGGCTTTTTTTTGCCCGCTGGATTTTGCCAAATGCTTGATCGCTATCGCTTAAACCGGTTTTATCTTGGTATCATCACCGCGACCTTGGCCCAGCCCTGCCCTGCTGATTTCATGCAACGGAGTAACAGCGAGATCCAATATCTGCATGGCGGCAACTACCAGGAACCGTTCAACGCCAACGACGTCAGCCAGTCCATCATCACCGTCACCCACGCCCACGGCTGGGCTTACGGCCGCAACTTCTTCTTCATGGATACGATGTTTACCGAATCCGGCCAAACCGCGCAAACCAATCTTTACGGCGAGGCATACAGCACCTTCAGCCTCGGTAAAGTCATCGGCTTGGACTTGTCCTACGGCATTTTCAAGGATTTCGGCGTGACCGCCGGCGTCAACCTTGGGGAAAACATGAACAGCTCGCGCAGCGGCTTTCGCGCTTGGCTTTATGGCGTTACCGTCGATTTCGACCTGCCGGGCTTCGACTATTTCAACGTCGACTTTTTACGGCAGCGCGTCACCGAAACCGCCGACATCGGCACCTCCTGGCAGATTACCCCAGTGTGGAAACTGCGGTTCGAAATTGCCGGCACGAAATGGAGCTTCGAAGGCTTTGCCGACTTCATCGGCCATAACCACACCGCCGCCCGCCAAGCCCTGGCGCAGCCGCAACTTAGATTAGACCTCGGCAACTTATGGGGTGATAGCGACCATTTGTATATCGGCATCGAATACCAGTATTGGCATAACAAATACGGGATTAAAGGCTTACAGGACAGCGTGCCGCAGGCGTTGGTGTTGTGGAAGTTTTGAGGCAAATGAAAATGAACAGCAGTCGTGACAGTTAGTTGGTTAGCATGCATATAACACTTCATTCCACCGGACGCGGCAAACAGCGCCGCGCCGATTAACATTACGGTAGGCCAATTCGATGCGCGAACTTCCCGACGCCACGGCAACACCGCTTGGTTCTAACCGAGACAAGATCATTTTCCAAGCTAAATGCAAGTATTTTGGCGCACTTGCCAATGACACAAAGTGGAATGAATTAATCAATTACTTTCGGCAAAAGCCGGGCTGGCGGCCTTCGTATAGAAGTAAATGGCTAAATGGTCATATCTCCGAATGGGATTCCGAGTGGCATTACCATCTACCATTTCCATTTGTTGGCGTAGAGTGGTTTGATATTGGGCTGCATCAGCATGAATTCATGGGGCATTTAACGCCGCCCAGGATTATTGATCACAGCGCTGAGATTGCTTCAAAACTTTCCAGCATCGGCTTTGATTATGAGATAAAGGGGGATGTCGCACGAATCTGGGGCTATTTTCCAAAGTCATATGAAGACTTCCCGCCCCAGAAATTGGCCTAACCTTCCGGTCAACGTGACAGTCAGCGTAGCCTAGATGAAGCGCAGCAGAAATCCAGGTTGAAAATCAAAAGTTATCAATCGCGCCAACGTTTCAACCCCGTGCTTCGGCGCGCGGCATACGGGCTACAATCTCAATAATCAC
The DNA here is from genome assembly GCF_033949435.1 of Methylomonas defluvii. Taxonomy (NCBI): domain Bacteria; kingdom Pseudomonadati; phylum Pseudomonadota; class Gammaproteobacteria; order Methylococcales; family Methylococcaceae; genus Methylomonas; species Methylomonas defluvii. Next base: position 71,518 of record NZ_JAXARY010000006.1, read on the forward strand.
AAGCCTTCTCTCATACCCACGAAACCGGCCACATTAGTTAAGCATCTGTCATATTCAGCATGTACAATGCCGCCAACTTTTCAACCTTTGTAGACACATTATGATCAAGAAGCAACCGCTTACTCGTCATCGTGGCATTTACCTACTGCCCAATCTATTCACCACGGGCGCCATGTTTGCCGGGTTTTATGCAATCACCTCGGCAATTAACGGCCGTTTCGAAACAGCGGCGATTGCGATGTTCATTGCGATGGTACTGGATGGCTTGGACGGCCGAGTTGCCCGCCTGACTAACACGCAAAGCGAATTCGGCGTGCAGTACGACAGCTTGTCCGATATGGTTTCGTTTGGCGTTGCTCCGGCTATTGTCATGTATTTGTGGACTCTATCCACCATGGGCCAAGCAGGCTTGTTCGCCGCATTTGTGCATATGGCCGGTGGAGCGTTACGTTTGGCGCGTTTCAACACGCAAGTGGAAGTGGCCGACAAACGCTATTTTCAAGGCCTACCCAGCCCGGCAGCGGCGGCTATTTTGGCCGGTGGATTATGGTTCTGCGTGGAAAACGGTTATGACGTGGAAAACATCAAGTATCTGGTATTGCTGACCACCATCACTACCGGTTTGCTAATGGTCAGCAACTTCCGTTACTCCAGCTTCAAAGAAATCGATTTTAAAAACAAAGTGCCATTCATCGTTGCCATTATCGCGATGCTGGTTATCAGCTTCATAATGGCGCAACCACAGCGAATGCTGTTCCTGCTATCGGTCGGCTATGCCATATCCGGCCCTATAGTTACCTTGGTTTTGCGCAAACGTAAGCTGCAAAGCCGTAAAAGTTAGCGGATGAAAAATACCGGCGGCAAACCGTTGCTCGACGCCTTGGAAATACACTGGCGCCAATATCGCAAACGCTTGAAAGCCTGCCGCCAAACCGCCAGCGAAGATAACGTCCACGAATTACGCATTAGCACCCGGCGCTTGTTGGCGCTGATAGAATTGCTACATGCCTTGGAGCCACAACCCACATTACTAAGCATTCGCAAAGCGTTGAAAAAGCAACTCGACGGTTTCGACGAATTGCGAGATACCCAGGTCATGCTGTTCGAGGCGGCCAAGACCCTGCCTATACTTCCTGAGCTAGAGCCTTTTTTAGCGTACATGCATCGCTGCGAACAGCGTTTACTGCTGGAAAACCATTCATTTATTGCCACCCTGTATCAACCGAAACTGCGTCGCAAGTTGAAAAAAGCCGGTAAATACTTCAAAACTCAAACAACCGACATCGATCTTGAACAGGCATTGCCAAGCGCCATTAACAATATTTATGGCCTAGTGATAAATCGTTATGAAGCACTGGATCCCACCATACCTGCCAGCATTCATCATCTGCGCATCGCTGTTAAAAAATTGCGCTATACGCTTTTAGCAGCGCAATGCCTTGATTCCACTCACGCTGAAATGGACTCAAGCCTGTTGAAAAGCCAGTTAACTCGCATGGGTGACATTCAAAACTCTGTAATCATGTTGCAAACCCTTGAGCTATTTTTTCAACATCAGATACCGAGCGCAGTAGAGCAGTACTATCGACGACAACAACAAGAGTTGATCGACTCATTTATAACCTGTTGCTCGGAGATTTTGGTGTTTCGGCATGTGACCCAAAACGACAGAAACTGGGTTTTTGAATCCGCGTAGAAACTAGCTATACTCATTGTCGGCTTATTTATTGGCACCAACGACGAGATGATCTACCAGAAATAAAAAATTTTCTATTAAGCAATTGAAAAACAATGTGACTCGGCAAACCTTACGAACCATTAACTCTACTGTCAATTGAGTTTATTTTTTATCATTGCCTCAGGACAATCAGCTGCTACCGAAAAAACTAAAGCCGTCAAACTTAAACGCTATCCCCAAACGTCAAAATCAACAAGAAAAAGTTCATAACGTGGCATTACGAAATATTAGAGGCGGTTTCAATGGCATCAGATGATAGAAACTCACCTAAAATAGGTGTTCCGTCTTCACCCTATCTGGTTTACACCTCAGCCGGCCACCGATCCAATATAAAAAAATGGGTCACGGGCAAAAAAAATTTCGACTTATGGGTTACTCAATACGAAGGCGAAAGTGATTATCACCGGAGCGTTGCTGATTTTTACAACGAGCGAAAAGGCGGCAAATATCCAAATCTACACGATATATATAACCGCTGGGGAGAGTTACTCACCCCCTATCGAGCAATATTCGTACTTGACGACGATATAGAATTGAGCGCCAGCCAAATTAGCCAGTTATTCCGCATTTTAGAACGCTACAAACTCGTCTTGCTACAGCCTGGTTTCTTGAGCATCGGCAAAATAAGCCATGAAGTCACAAAAGCAAATCATTTCAGATTTGCGAGGCTTACCAATTTCGTGGAAAACTGCGTGCCAATGTTCTCTAAGCCTATTCTGGATCGGTTTATGGCAACTTACGACCCGGGCTTAATTGCCTTCGGAACTGATTGGTGGTATTTACACCTTCTGACCGATGAAGAGCGCGAAACCGGAGTGGCGGTAATTGATTCGGTACCTTGCGTAAACCCGGACGAATGGCTTGAACAAAAACCTCGAAAAATAGATCAAGTTGAGCCCGTCAATAAAGGTATAGAGATTTGGCAGGAATTTAAGCGCGAGCGCGGCATCGAGATGCCGCCAGGCGGTGTCAGAAGTTTGGGGCTATTATCGCCTACAGCCTTAGAAGACTGGCTTACGCTAATTTCCGCTCCGTTAATCCGCTGCAAAACATTTCTGTTCTACCCCCATTATTTCATGCGTCTGAAACGCTTTTACTGGGATATTCATAGGCGAAAAATATTTTAAAATTCGCCATTCAGCAATGGCGAAATGCTGACTATCCAAAACAACACAGCAGATCTTATTCAATGAGAACATAAGTTTCCTTGCTCCAATTGGAAACTGAGTTCGGCCAACCTCCTTAAGAACAGCATTTCGCAACTAGCTGACGGCCCAAGGAATTATTCGTGAACTATTTAGACGAAATTAAATGCTATTTAAAAATCAAAATTTCCCAAATATTGATGCGGTGCCCTACCCATCACAAACCACTAAAAATACAACATGTGCCTAAAAACAAACCGAAGGTACTAATTTTAGGAATATATTTAGAATACAGAGAAAACACATTTAATCACCTGATAAGTGCGTTTAATCAATCAACAGCATGTGCGGTTGATCAAATCTGGGTATCATTGAACCCTAAAAACTCTCTAAAAGACAACCAAGCCGAATATAAAAACCACGCCAACCTAATTCTGGTTAAGCAGATATTTGAGCTTAAACCAAAATTTACGATATTAAATGAAATTCTAGAAGAGGTTGACATAAGCAAATACGATTATCTTGTCTTTACCGATGACGACATTTTTGTTGACGATAACTTTCTCGATGCTTTTATCGGATGGCAACAGCATTTAAACTTTTGCTTGGCTCAACCCGCCCGCACGAGAACCAGTACAGCTGATAATACATTTGTTGTTTCCAGGCCTTGGCTAAATGCACGCGAAACACATTTTGTTGAAATTGGCCCGCTATTTAGCATGCATAAATCAATTGTAAATGAATTACTACCGTTTGATCTTGAAAGTCCAATGGGATGGGGATATGACCTCGTTTGGCCAATAAAGGTGAGTGCATCGGAAAAAACCATGGGGATTATCGATGCGACTCCTGTACAGCACAGCCTGAGACCTCAGGGCGCGGCATATTCGACCGCAAAAGAATCTGTGCTAATGAATGAATATCTTTCAACAAAACAGCACCTAAACTTCCGAGAAGCCTGCACTATTGTTAAAAATTACTCAAAAATAAGCTTCCTCAAAAAATCGTTCAATTTATTTTAATGCCTATCTGTTTTAATTTCTCGAACAAAGCACCGCTTCATTCCGATCAGCTCCAACAAACTATTTACCTTATTGGCACTGCCCGATACTACTTAAACATAATAAGCGACACCATCATCGACTTAAAGATATAATAGCCCAACTACCAGCATTTATTTGATTCATCTTATGCATCACAATATTTCCGTTAAACCTTTTGTAATTTAATCGGCCTAATCGATGCTATGAGCTGCCTAGTTACCGTCATCATACCCACCCACAACCGCCCCGACCTTTTGGACGAAGCCATAAGCAGCGTAGCCAATCAAACCTTGGCGGATTTGGAAGTCATTGTCGTTGACGATTGCTCAACCCCTCCGGTAAACCCCGCTCAGATCCAGGAAAAGTTCGGAACGAAGATTAAAGTTTTGCGGCACCCAAGCTCTTTGGGGGGAGCCGCAGCGAAAAACACCGGCATCAACGCCGCTTCTGGCAAATACATTGCGTTTCTGGACGACGACGACCTTTACGCACCGACTTATTTAGAAAAAGCTGTTTCAACTTTAGAAAACCATCCAGAAATTAACACGCTGTTCATGAGCGTAGCTTGGTTTGGTCCAAATTCAAAATGGACGCACGAATCCTACACTGACGCCATGAACAAAATATTGGCAGATCTGGCTGGAACGCAAGTAACAGAAAGCCTACTGGAATTTGACGCAGACCGTCTATTCAAAGCTTTGCTAAAAAGGGTCCCTATGGCGTTTCAACGACCAGTGGCAACCAGGGAACAGGTTAGGCAAATCGGCTTATATCAGGAAGACTGCCTACTTTGGGATTGCGATTGGGCTTTGCGCGCTGCGCTGAATGGCCGATGCGGATTAGTGACAGAAGGCTTGTACCTGCAACGTAGCGCGGGCCAGGGATACTCGTCTCAGCCTCGCCGCCGGATGGATCACTCCTTATCCAATCTGGAAATAAAAAAACAACTGATTAAGCGAAATGTCAGGCCTGATCTAGCCAAGCTGATCAGGCTCAACTACATCCAATCCGCCCAAGATTTGAGTTGGGAATACATCAATCAAAACCAAGGCTTGCTAGCAGTCAAAACCATGATGGCCAGTTTCCAATACGGCATTCACTTTCTGCAGATTAAGTTTTTAGCGCACGCTCTTTATAGCTGCGGATTGAGTTTATTTTCTAAAATACGACGATAGCCTAGTTAGATTCCGAATCGAAACAAAAGGTAAAATGGATTTAGCAGCCTCAAACGCCGCAGCATCGCAAGCTTGAGCCTTAGTCGGCAATCAAGTATAGTTTCCAACCATGAACAATCAGAAAAACGAATTTCATAGTCACTTAGTTTTCATGCCAGCCATTGGCAGACAATTGTTCGGCCTGTCTTTAAGATTGCTGCCCTGAGGGGCGCACTCTATCCTCATTTAAACAATACCACCCTTTTCTGTTCCTCGGCCTCAGCGCCGAACATTTCATGAACGGAGTTCTCATGAAAGATAAATTAATTATATTCGACACAACTTTGCGCGATGGTGAGCAAAGCCCAGGCGCCTCAATGACCCGCGATGAAAAAGTCCGCATTGCCCGAGCTCTGGAGCGCATGAAAGTCGACGTCATCGAAGCCGGCTTCCCAGCCGCCAGCCAAGGCGATTTCGAAGCGGTGCAAGCAGTGGCGGATGCCATCAAAGACAGCACAGTTTGCGGCTTGGCGCGGGCGCTGGACAAAGACATCGACCGGGCTGGCGAAGCCTTGAAAGGCGCAAACAGCTCGCGCATCCATACCTTTATCGCGACTTCGCCGATCCATATGCAAAAGAAGTTGAATATGCAGCCGGATCAGGTCATCGAATACGCAGTTCGGGCAGTAAAGCGCGCCCGCCAGTACACCGATAACGTCGAATTCTCCCCGGAAGATGCCGGCCGTTCGGAAGAAGACTTCTTGTGCCGAATCCTGGAAGCTGTGATCGATGCCGGAGCGACGACACTTAATATCCCGGACACGGTCGGCTATAGCATGCCTCAGCAGTTCGGTGCGACTATCGCCAATTTGATCAAGCGCATCCCCAATTCCGACAAGGCTATCTTCTCAGTACATTGCCACAATGATTTGGGCTTGGCGGTTGCCAACTCCTTGTCGGCGGTGATGAACGGCGCGCGGCAGGTAGAATGCACGATCAACGGTTTGGGCGAACGCGCGGGCAATGCCTCTTTGGAGGAAGTGGTGATGGCGGTGCGCACCCGCCAGGATTTCTTCGGCTGCGATACCGGCTTGGATGCGCGCGAGATTGTCACTTGCTCAAAGCTTGTGTCATCCATCACCGGGTTTCCGGTGCAGCCTAACAAGGCCATCGTCGGCGCCAATGCTTTTGCCCACGAATCCGGCATTCATCAAGACGGCGTATTGAAAAACCGCGAGACTTACGAAATTATGCGCGCCGAGGATGTGGGCTGGACCACCAACCGCATGGTTTTAGGCAAACATTCCGGCCGCAACGCCTTCAAAACCCGAATGGCAGAGCTGGGCGTGGACTTTGCCGGCGAAGCCGATTTGAACGATGCTTTTTTCCGCTTCAAACAATTGGCCGACAAAAAGCACGATATTTTCGACGAAGACTTGCAGGCCTTAATTTCCGAGCAAGGCTTCGAAGCGGAAGACGAACATATCAAACTAGTAGCCTTAAAAGTCTGTTCCGAAACCGGCGAAGTCCCTAACGCCACCGTCACGATACGTGTCGACGGCAAGGAAGTCACCGGCAGCGGGCAAGGCGGTGGTGCAGTGGATGCCAGCCTGAAAGCCATCGAAAGTTTGGTAAAAACCGGCGCGACTTTGGCGTTGTACTCGGTTAACAACATCACCACCGGCACGGATGCTCAGGGTGAAGTAACCGTCCGACTGGAAAATGCCGGCCGTATCGTTAACGGCTCCGGCGCCGACACCGACATCGTGATCGCCTCGGCCAAGGCTTACATTAACGCGGTTAACAAACTGCAAACGCCCGACCAACGTCAGCATCCGCAAAAAGGCGATGTCTGATTTTTGAGCCGCCATGGATAACGCGACCCGCTTGCAGTACTTGGAGGCGATGGGCATTGACGTCTGGACACCCAGGCGTCTACCCATCGCAGTTCCGCAAGCGGCCGTTCATTGTGAAAGTCGAATCGAACACGTAGTACCGTCTACCCCCTTTGCAGCCCACGAAGTTGAGCCTTCCGAGCAAACGGTATCAAGCATCATCGAAACCGTTAATATCGAATTTCCGCGACATCCTGCTTCGTCGCCATCATCACACGCCAACGATCAAATATGGAGAGACCTGCAACACGAGGTTTCTTTATGCGAAGCCTGCTCGCTGTGTAAAACCCGCACCCAAACCGTATTCGGTGTCGGCAATAAACAAGCAAGCTGGATGCTGATTGGTGAGGCGCCTGGGCAGAATGAAGATTTACAAGGCGAACCGTTCGTCGGCAAAGCCGGCCAATTATTAACCGAAATGTTGCGGGCGATAGGTTTAAAGCGGGAAGAAGTCTATATAGCCAATATATTGAAATGCCGGCCGCCGAATAACCGTGATCCGCAAGCCGAAGAAGTCGCCGCCTGCAATCGCTTTCTGCAGCAGCAAATCGAATTGATACAACCGAAAATAATTTTGGCGGTAGGCCGGATTGCTGCGCAAAGCTTGCTAACCACCCAACAACCTCTGGCAAAATTACGCGGCGTTCAACACCAATTACACGATATTCCGCTGATTGTCATTCATCACCCGGCTTACCTATTGCGCTCGCTACTGGAAAAGGCAAAAGCCTGGAGCGACTTGCAGTTTGCGCTGTCGGTCTATCAAAAACTAGAAAAATAAGACCATGTGGAAACTGTTACATAAACTGAAAGATGCAGTGATTTACGATGCGGACCGCGAGTTTTACGCCAAGGTGTTTCCAGACTCGGTAGATAGCAAAGACTTAATGCGGATGCGCAAAATGGATCATGCTGATTTAACCAGCGTCTTAAAGATAGAAGAGTTAAATTACGAATTTCCGTGGTCGGAAGGGATATTTAAAGATTGTTTCCGCACCATGACTTACACCAGTTGGGTGTGCGAGGCGCCAGATGACAACATAGTAGGCTATTGCATCATCAATGTAGCCGCTGGCGAAGCTCACATTATGAACATCAGCGTCAACCCTGACTTTCAACGCCAGGGAGCCGGCCGCAAAATGTTGGAACACTTAATCGAATACGCCCGGCCCCGCGCTGAGAAAATATTCCTTGAGGTGCGCCCCAGTAATCCTGGCGCCATCAATTTGTATCGAAAAACCGGTTTTCGCGAAATCGGCACCCGTAAGAATTATTATCCGGCCAAAAACGGTCGCGAGGACGCGATTATGTTTGAGTTGGATCTGGTACCTATGCTCTAGCCGGGTTATGTAGATTCACTGTCGGCCTAAATTATCCCGCCAACACTATTGCTCGGAAACGGTAACCGATCCGATTAGGGCCGTACATTGGGCGTTTAACAAGTTATACAGCCGGATATTTTTTCAATCTATTTTTCAATTGCTGAGTCTCTTGCTTCAACCAATTTGCCGTTTGGACTCTGAGGTCAATTTCGTAAAGATATATTGGACTTGCTTGAAAACCAGCATCACGGGTTTTAAGCGAGTTGGATTTACCGAATTTAGTTTTCATCGTAATTCCCTTAATTGAAGCTTGTCTAATCCCCACAAGCAATTGAATTCGTTAACTTACCAATACTGCTCAGAAAAGTAACTAGTCGTACCGAAAATTTAGGTTGCTAACATTCGGCAAGAGGTACAAAGCAAATATCACACCATTTTCTGGCAACGGAATGGCCTTCGCCTGCTCGAACGATCTGCGTAAATAAGACTATTTTTTCAGCGCAGTATTGCCATAAGTGACAGTTACCTGACATTTTTGGTCAGTAACGCAAAAGATCGCTTATCTTTGCCTCATACGTCGACGCACCAAAGCCTAAAGCTAATCTGTTAGGCTGATGACGAGATCGTTTGATTACACAAACATAGCGCCACCACCAAGCTATGGCAGTTCAAATGAATAAATTTGTAAAATTTAATTGACTTTAAGAAAGCGAACCAAGGGTTTGTTTTGGATGATTTTGTCCACTTTTTCGAAAACACGCCATCTACAAGAGTGACCAAAACACTGTTGAGTTTTAGCAAAAAGGTGGCAGAATCGGTCCAGCCGATAGCTTTTGGGAGGTCTTATGAAAATACTTGCAGTACTGATACTCGCCGGACTTACTTATGGTCTTGCGTTATTCATACTTGGAATAATCAAAGAATTGGCGGAATTCGCCGTTGAGGCATGGCGTGACGTTGAGATAGGAAGATAATTTTATTTAATATCAGTCAGACCGATATCTTTAGTTTTCAAGAATGCATTAAATTGTCAATTAGACAAGCAGAGCCGGGAACAATACCCGGCTTTTTTGTATTCGTGGTTTTCTCGTGCAAATATCTAAACTATAAATACGGGTAATCTTGAAGGCGGCATGGTTTTTATTGGCACGCTATTTGGCACAAATGCCGCCTGTCGGGCCGTCGATTTAGATAACAGTCGCCCGCATTCCGTACAGATAAAATTCCCGGTTGGCGACCCGTAGGCGAATTCCATGGTCAAGTTAGAGTGGTCGCAATAATTGCCGTCTGTATTGCTGGTTATTGGTATCGCTTTTAAATTGTCCATAATTTTTCCTTATAACCGTCTAAGCTAGATTTGTATGTCGGTACTTTATTCAGACTTCCTTAAATCTAGATTATGTGTAAATTAAGATTGCATTATTAGTGGCCCGAGCAAATCCGGCCACGCGCTAATTTGCCATGATTTTTTAAATTTGCCGACATAGTTGGCTCGTTACGCTTAATCGGTCTTAATGCCTTATCTGCAGCCCAAATTGCGCCGAGAATCCCGTGTTCACGATTGGTGAGATTTTACCGGCCGGCTTTAAACTTCAAGGCATGCGCCATCACTTGATAGATGTAACTTTGCTCTTGTACGCCATGAAATAAATGCGCTTTGGGACCGAACGCGAAAATGGCCACATCTTCGGCGCCGTGCGTTTCGCTGCCTAGCGGTACAACGGCTTCCTGCAGAAAATCGGGATGCGTGGTATCGACGGCGCTTAGATCGGGGCGGCCTTTTTGACCTCGATAACCCGGACCGTTGGCGTATCCCAACGTCGCGTAAGGCAATCCGTTACTGTCCTTGGCAAATCCCTTCTCGCCAGCTTGCTTGACTAAGCCCAAAATAGGATTACCGCGTTGCGGATAGCCGGCGATGGTAAAGGTGTGGCTATGATCGGCGGTAACTATGATTAACGTATCCTGAGGATTGGTTTTTTCCAACGCCTTGCGTACCGCATTAGAGAGCTCGATGGTTTCCGTCAAAGCTCTATAAGCATTACCGGCGTGATGGGCATGATCGATACGGCCAGCCTCCACCATCAGCACATAGCCTTTTTTATTTTTCGACAATATCTCTATGGCTTTTTCGGTCATCTCGGTCAAAGACGGCTCTCCACCCTTATCGCGAAGCCGATCATGTTCGTATTCCATATGCGAACGTTCGAACAGCCCCAGCAAATGCTCGGTTTGCTTAGGATCTATCGCATCGAAGCCGGCTTTGTTATAGACATAGGCGGATTTCGGATACTGGGTTAACCAACGCTGGGTCAAATCCACACCATCTTTACGGCTACCAAACTTATCACTATCTTCCGGATCCGGCGTTGTTTCGGGCAAAAACATGCTGCGCCCGCCACCCAAAGCCACTTCCAGGCCATTGCCGTATTCGAAATCCAGTAATTGTTTGGCAATATCGCGAACGGTGGCGCCCGCAGGAATTTGCGCATCGGACTCCCAATCGCGTTCAGAGGTGTGGGCGTAACAAGCAGCCGGCGTGGCATGCGTAACTCGGGCAGTAGAGACCACGCCAGTTGATAGGCCTTTTTCCTCTGCTTGCTCTAGCAAGGTTTTCACCTTATAGGTATTGACGACCTCTGCACTCTTTTCCTGGCGAGCCACCTGCATGCCTACCGACAATTCGCCATCATTGGTTTTCACACCGGTAATAATCGCTGACATGGTCGGCGCAGAATCCGGAGTTTGTTGATTGGCACTATAAGTTTTCGATAACGCTACATAGGGAGCTGTTTCGAAACTTAGCGAATTTTCCTCGCCACCGCGATTGCCCGGTTTGCGCTGCCCCTCCAGAATACGCGCGGCGGTAATAGTCGAGATGCCCATACCGTCACCAATGAACAGAATGACGTTTTTGGCGAATGCTCGATTAGCTTCTAGTTGCTCAGCCGCCTTGATACGGTTTTGCCCCGATTCCAACCAGAATGCCGGCGTTTCCAAAACCGGTTCAGCCTGGGATGTCCCGGCCGCCAAGCTCAGTGTGCTTATCAGAATTGCGGATTTACAGTGCATAGGAAGCATAAGTACTTTTGAGGGATGTTTTTTATATCAATCGCCGCAGTTCTAAACGACTTCAGCACCTAGCTTTAAAATGCCCGCATTGAACCGGCGATACCAGATATACGTCACTAGCAGCAACACCGCCAACACCCCGAAAAAACCTTTGTCACCCAAGATGACGTAAGGCGTAAGACCACTCATCGGCACTATATAATCGGTTAAAGTCGTGGTGGTAAACAAAGGCGCTTGCTTACGTAGTGCCCCGTCCGGACCAACAAAACCGGTCACGCCGGTATTGGTCGCGCGAACCAGATAGCGGCCGGTTTCCAACGCCCGCATTTGCGCCATTTGCATGTGTTGATGCGGCTGCGAGGAATCGCCGAACCAAGCGTCGTTAGTCATATTGACGATATACGCTGCATCCGCCACTTGCCTGGCAACCAATTCACCGAAGGCATCTTCATAACAGATAGTAGTGACAAACGCATGACCGCCCGCCATCAACAAGGCTTGCCGGTCGCCACCGGCCGCGAAATCGCCCAGCGGTATTTGCAACTTATCCAATACCCAACCCGATAACGGCTGAAGCGGTAAATATTCGCCAAACGGCAGTAAGTGATTTTTATGATACAGGGCTTGTTTTTCGCCCAGGGTCATGACGCTGTTGTAATAATCCTTACCCTGCCCGCTACTGGGTAGCCCAACCACCAAGTCAACCCCATGCGCTTGCGCGGCAGTTTGTAGCGGATCGATGTAGAATTCTTTCACTTGCGACAGAAAGGCCGGAATCGAAGTTTCCGGCCAGATAATCACATCGGAATCCCAATGCTGTTCGGTAAGTTCCTGATATAGCCTGAGTGTGTTGAGTTTCTGATTTTTCTGCCACTTCTGATCCTGGCCGATATTGCCTTGCACCAAGGTGACCTTGATCGGCGCGCCGACGGCTTGAGTCCACGCCACCGTTTGCAAATAGCCACCGCCTGCCCAAATTACCCCTAAAACCAGCAGCCCCGGCAAAGCCGGCAATTTGCCACGCACTAATTCGACTAAGGAAAAAGCCGATACCGCCAACAAAAACCCGACCCCATAAACCCCGGCCAGTGGAGCGTAACCGGCCAACGGCGTAGATAGTTGGCTGTAAGCGATTTGCAGCCACGGAAAACCGTTCAACAACCAATAACCGCGAAAATACTCGACGGCTACCCAAGCAATAGCGGCAGCTATTATGCGTAGCCAAACCCCGGAAAAGATTGAGGCTTTGGCGATAAACCAGCCTGTCAAAGCCGGAAATAAGGTCCAAACCGCTACCAACAGAGCCGTCAACGCTATCGAGCTATACGGGTCGCAACCGCCGAAATCGTGAATACTGATATACGTCCACCAAATCCCCGATCCGAACAAGCCCAAACCGAACAAATAACCACTAAGAGCGGCCCTGTTCGGCGCCTGCCGCTGCCAAATCCAGTAAATAAAAGCTAAAGCGCCGATTGCGGCGTAAGCATAATCGTATGGCGCAAAGGCCAAGGTGAGCAATGCTCCAAAAACGGGAGCGGCAAGTTCCCATTTATAATTCAATATTCGCTTCATTACTCTGCTGTGTTTATTCGATGGAATCGGCATTTTATGCAGCTGCCGAGGTTTCGTAAAATCGGCAACTGCCTATAGCCGTCAATCTGAACTAAACTGAGTTTATGTTTTCAACACATCTTAACTCGCAAGTACATGACCGATAACGCATCACTGCCTTTTGAGCTGTCAACGGAATCCCTCGGCGGATGGATTAATTCACTAAGCGCGCTACCCGCGGCGAACGCGGCGAACCAGTTGAATCTGGTCCTTAAACAACTGAGTCGCTTTAACGGCACAGCCGCAAACGTATTGCCGATACTCGTAAACTTAACCCCGCTGACATTGCATTTATCCAATGGCTTGACCAACGCGGCGCGTTCCGAAACAGACATTGCCACCAACAGCAAAGCGCTGAAAATTGCGAAACTAGCCATCCAGTTACTCAGACATTTGAGCCTGGCTTTTTGCCGCACGGTCGAGACCAAACAACTCGATACATCGCTGACCCAACAAGCGATATTTTATGCCTTGCAGCTCGCGGGGTATTGTCTGCGCAGCACGGCGCTGTTTTACGAAATGCCGTCCACGACCTTGTGGAAAAAGAGCGGCCTGCTTTACACCATAGCCGGCGAACTGCAATTGTTAAAAAAACCGGTCTCGTCCAAACCGCAGGAATTCAAGTTACAAAGCACCATTGAAGCAGTCATCAAGCGCAACCTATTGTTTGCACTCAGCAAACCCAACCAATATTCAACAACTGAAATCAGTCAATTATTTCAGTTGGTCAGTCGGCATCAGGATCGCCTGGAGATCAGCAAAACCCCCAATCCGGATTGCCGTTTTATTTGGAATCTGGGCAGTGAACCAAGCCCTATGCCGCGTACTAACAGCACATTGCCACGCGGCTCGGTGTACATCAGTTGCCAGAACTTCGGCCATGCCTTGCAACTTGGCGAAATCGAGACCGAACTGAATTCAAACATGCAAACCAAACTGGCCTTGCACTTGACGGGATACAGCAATATTTTCGCATCGGTGGCCATCGGCCCGCCGATGCCGGCACACTTACTCGAGGGCTTCGTTGCGGTTAGCGCCCATCTACAAGGTGAAGAAAAATTATCGAAAATCATGAACCTGAGCTCGCAGTTATCGCGCGGAAGATCCCTGGCTCGCGATATGTCTCTAGTGCCGTTGGAGCATGAGAAAAGTTTCTACAAACCGTTAAATTCTTCGCTGATCAGTTTTCCCGAGCATGGCACCAGTCTGAGTCTGTTACGCAATGTCAGTAAACAATTTCTGGTAGCGGAAAGCCCCGCACCCAATTGTTCAACAGGCGATATTGGCTTACTTTGCCGGGAGCAGCAACCCGCCAAACTGGTGATAGTTCGCCAGCAAACGCTCTATGAAGATGTGACACTAATTTTGCTGGAACCTATTATCGGCAACATTACTATCCACGACATCGAAAATGCCGGCGACAGTAACAGCCAGAAAGCGATAGTCATCGGGATGGAAACCGCTCAACCTGAAGTGTTGTTAGCCAACAGCAAATACACGGTAGGCAGTAAAATCAAACTGCTATACGGCAACACCTTGTATTTGAAAGCTTGCGTGGAAAGTACGCCCTGGTTAGTGCGCTTCAAGGTCGGTGTTGATTTGTGACGCCATGCGGGACGTGAGCTGCTGCAATTTGATGTGACTCCGCGGAATCGCAATGGCCTTTTTGATCATCGAAGAAAATATCGGCGCCAAACGCTTTTAAAAACGCCCCCTTGGGCATGCCGCCTAAAAACAAGGCTTCATCTATCCTGATTCCCCAAGCCCGCAAGGTTCTGACGACCCGCTCGTGCGCGGGCGCGGCGCGTGCGGTGACCAATGCCGTGCGAATTGGCGACAAATCTTGATCGAAATGGGTTTGAATGCGGTGCAAAGCACTTAAAAACTCTTTCAATGGCCCGTCCGATAAAGGCTTATGCGCTTCGTTGCGCTCGTTGGCAGCAAAAGCCGCCAAACCGTGTTGCTGATAAATACGCTCGGATTCGTCGGAAAACAGCACCGCGTCCCCATCAAACGCAATCCGCAATTGCGGAGACGGATTGGCTACCGCGCCGGAGACAATGGTTGCGGCGGCATAGCCCGCAGCCAAGGCTTTTCTCACATCCTCACCATTGGCGGATAGAAACAAATGCGCACCGAAGGCCGGGATATATTCGTAAGGGGAGACGCCGCTGGTAAACGCCGCCCGGCTAATCGCCAAATCGTAGTGGTTGATTGAATTAAAGATACGCAAGCCGGTATCCGCGCTATTTTGCGACAGCAGGATAATCTCCACCAGCGGCGCACCGGGAAAGGCTTTGTTGATATCTAAAAACTTCTTGACCAAGGAAAAGCCGAAACCCGGCTGCAGAATTTCATTTTCGTGCTCAATCTGATAACGACAAAAGGCTTCCTTGCCTTGGGTTTCGAAAATCGCATGCGATTCATCCAGATTGAATAAGGCCCTGGAGGATACTGCAACTACCAGTTTCTGATTATCCATGATTAATCTTTATTGCGGGTAACCCACACCGAATCGAGATTGAGGGTTTTCTTGATTTTCGCCGCGTACGCCGCCGCTTCATATTGCGTTTTGAAACCGTCCACAAACAAACGATACCAGTTCTCCCCCTTGGATTCGGTTTTGACTACCTTAGCAGGGACGCCCTTGCCCGCGAATTCTTGGGCTTTACTCTTGGCGTACCAATCCTGTTTAAACGCAATTAAATTGACCGCCCAATTTTCTTCCACCGGTTCCGGCTTTTTCTTCTCCGGTTTAGGAGCCGGCGCGGCAGCTTGCGCTCGACCTTTTTCCAAGGCACTCACCTTGTTTTGCAAGGCTTCTATGGTGGCGCCTATTTGCATGATCTGGCTGCTGATTTCGGCAGAAGGCTTGGCTTGATCGCCGTTGGCTTTTGCCGCACCCGGGTCAGCATGCCCCGCCTTACTTAATTCAGCGATCTGAGTGGCCATCACACCATTGCTGACCGTCAATTCATCCAGCTGTTTGCGCAACATTTCCTTGTCCGCGGCATCGCTGGTGGGCGCGGCATTCACTTGTTCCTGCAATTTCCCGATAATAGTCACCAACTCGCCGACTTGCGACTTGGCAATCATGCCTTGTATGCCTAACCCAGTGCCAATCAGCAGCGCCGCCACCGCGATGCCGTTCGCCACATAGGCAGCTACCGGTTTTTTCGCCGCCAAGGCCTCCACGGCCCGCTTGGTTTTCTTCTGTTCGGTCTGCACGCTTTCCAGACTATCCAGACAACCCAGCAGCTCATTTTTACCCGCCGCCTCGGTTAAATCGTGGCGCATCTGCTGCTGATGCTTCTTGAGGTCGACGATATTCCGATTCAAAGCGGCAATTTCGCTGCTATGATCGATGACTTGTACCTGCGGCACCGGGCTTGCCTCAACTTGCTCGACCGCAACGGCAATCGGCGCTGTTTCCGGCTCGTTACTCTGGACAACAACTAATTCTTCCTCGCTGTCTTGCTCACTGACCGCAGCCGCCAATACAGGCTCCAAATCTGGCTCCGGTTCCGGCACGCTTGGTTGGACACTATTATCGGGTTCCTCCAAATCGGCGAACTCGTCGACAATTGGCGTTGCCGCTGGTGCATATTCGTCATCAGCCGAAATATCGAAATCCGCAATTAGAAAATCAGCATTACCGCCTGCCAAGTCAGCGTCATCGGAAAACTCGTCTATTTCAGCCATATTCTCCAGATCGTCCACCATAGTTTCCGGCAAACCGACTGCGGCCACCGGTGCCTCCTCGGCGAAATCGTCGATTTGCCCTACCCTTTCTAACTCCGCGACTTCTTCAAACACGTCATCAACCGGCACTTCTAAAAGGTCCTGCTGATTGACGGCATCGACGATGTCGACAAAGTCATCGTCAACTACTTGCTGCTCGCGTCCGGGATTAATGCCTAAATCAACCGCCAAATCGTCGCCAAACTCGTCAATATCGTCTGCCAAACTTGATGCAGCCTTAGGTTCATTCGCACTCAGTAATTCATCGATATCCGCGAACTCGTCGATTTCATGTTGCGCATCCGGCTCGAATGTCTCGTCGCCCACCAGCAAACGATCAATGGCTTCGTCATCATCTATCGTGCCAACCTGTTGTTCGGAGGGGTCGCCAATATTAAGCATGGCATCCAGATCGTCGGCAAACGCATCCAAGGTTTTTTTATTTTTACTAGCAGTCGATTCAGCCATGTTTTTTCTCGTTTAAGCTGCACACAGTTCAGCCAATCCTGATTTGTAGTACAGCACAAAATATCATTTAAGCGCAGTGACCAAGGCATTGACCTCCATGCGTTGCTGCAATTCGATGTCCCGAAAACCCACGTCAGCCATCTGCGCCAACACGACGGATTCGCGCATCACGTGAGTTTCCGACTCGTCGTTAAACAGATGGACTATCCAATGTTCGAGTAAATCCAAGCGGTTGATTTCGGTCAAAACCTTAAAGTAGCCGCCAACCTCTCGCTGTATGCTGCGGGTATGCGCGCTAATATCATCCAAAGCATACCGGTCGCCGTTGACGAATTTTCCACCCGGCTTTAATACCCGATATATTTCTCCCAACACTTGCCGCCGGTAATCGCTATGGAAATTATGCAAAGTGTATGCCGACGCCAAAATATCGACGCTGTTGCTCGCTAAACCCTGCAACGCCGTCAACGCATCCTCGCCGGAAAAACGTAATCTGCCCGCAGCAACCCAATCGCGCAAACTCTGCTTCGCCTGGTTTTGCATGGTGGGTTCGTTATCGACACTTAATATATTAAGGTTGTCCGCGGCGGTCAGGATCGCCAGCGTAGTAATACCCGTGCCGCCCCCGAGCTCAACCACTGCCTGCGGCGTGCCTTGCTCCTCACAGTAATTGCCAACAATTTCACCGACCAAGCGACTCATTTCCGTCGCAAATGGGCAGATCAAATTTAACATTTGATATTCTTGACCCATCACGCTGGAGAACATCGCATCGAAGCGGTTTTCGTCTGTCATGGTTGTGCTTTCAATTTTTGCTTTGCGTCATACGCTGCCAGTTGTTCAGGCGTGGCCTCGCGTTGATGTTTGTCTTTCCATTCACTGTACGGCATACCGTAGACAATCTCCCGCGCTTGCTCGTAATTGATGTCAATTTCACGCTCGGCTGCCGCGGCTGCATACCATTTAGCCAGGCAATTCCGGCAGAAATCGGCGAGCACCATCAGTTCGATATTTTGGACTTCGGGATGCTGTTGCAAATGGACCAGCAATTTTCTGAAAGCCGCGGCTTCCAGCTCGACGTTATTGGACTGAATCATGAAATCCTCCTTTAAAACCGGCATTTTAGCAGCAAAGCCGTTAGGTTCATGTACAATTGCAGCCAAAGATTCTACAATGAAGTAATTGATACTTGGGCTCTAATCGCGCTTTGTGAACACAATACACAGTTCATCCTTGGCTTTTTATCCGGTCGGCTATAACCAGCCGAGAGCCGCACGGCCGGATAATAATCTTGAACAAAAGCAAAAGCCTAATAATGACGAAACCGGGATACCTCGGCAGAATCCTGATTTACCTAAAACATCGTCAACCGCTCAAATCAAGGCCGCTTTGGCGGACAACGGATTGACCGTAAGCAATAACGACCAACCAAATAATTCGCGCACCTTGAAAGCATTGAACGCCTACACAGAAAACCGCAATCAACCCGCTCAAAACCGGGTTGCCGAGATCATTTCCGGTATCGATCTTTACGTCTAACTCCCTCCCATCTTTCAACACCAATCATGAAGCCGCTTTTAGAGTTTTTCCCAATCGTTCTATTTTTTGTCGCTTATAAACTGTACGACATTTACATTGCCACCGCCGTCGTAATCGCCGCCACGGTTGTGCAGGTCATCAGCTATTGGCTGCTATATCGTAAAGTGGAAACCATGCAGTGGATTACGCTAGGGTTGATTTTGGTCATGGGTGGAGCAACGTTGTACTTACAAGACGAGCAATTCATTAAGTGGAAACTGACCATAATTGAGTGGCTATTCGGCGGTGCATTTTTAGTCAGCCAATTCGTTGGCAAAAAGACTTTCATAGAACGCATGATGGGCGCAAACCTGGAATTGCCGGATCGCATCTGGAAACGCCTTAACATGAGCTGGTCCATGTTTTTTATCGGAGTCGGCTGTTTAAATTTGTACGTAATGGCGAACTACAGCACCGACGACTGGGTCAGTTTTAAAACTTTCGGTGTTCCTGGCCTGATGCTTATTTTTATTGCCGTACAAATAGTGTTCTTGTATAAGTTTATTCCCGCACCAGAGGCTAAAGAGTAATGTTGTATGCCGTCATTGCCGAAGATGTCGCGGACAGCTTGAGTAAACGCCTGGCCGCCCGTCCACAGCATCTGGAACGATTAACCGCATTACAAAACCAAGGCCGCTTGGTTTTGGCCGGGCCGCATCCTGCGATAGATAGTGATAACCCCGGCGATGCCGGATTTAGCGGCAGCCTGATTGTTGCCGAGTTTGCCAGTCAGCAGGATGCGCAAGACTGGGCCGATGCCGATCCTTACATCTCCGCGGGCGTCTATGCTCGTGTTACCGTTAAACCATTCAAACAAGTGTTTCCCCAATGACAGCCGACCATATCAGACAGAAGCTGGAAGAAGATTTTAAGCCAGAATTAATCGAAATCATCGACCATAGCGCTGCGCACGCCGGTCACGCCGGCAACAAAGGCGGCGGTCATTTCCATGTCACCCTCATATCCACTCAATTTGAAGGTAAATCCCTGGTACAAAGACATCAGCTGGTTTATCAAGCTTTGGGCGACATGATGAAGGATGAAATCCATGCCCTGGGCATTAACGCTTTAACCCCCTCTGAAAACAGCTAAAGGAAATTCTTAAGATGAAACTGAAACTTATTCCCCTGATACTAGCCAGTAGCGTATTGTTACCCGGTTGCTTCGAAGAAAAAGCTAAGGAAGCCGCCGCACCAGCAGCGCCGACTGTCAGCAAAGAGGACGCGGTTGCTTCGGTTAACGGCACCTATATCAGCAAGAAAACCTTGGAAACCTTGGAAAAGGAAATTGCGGAACGCAGCCAAGGCCAAACATTCCCCAAAGAACAGCTACTGGAAGAACTGATTCAACGCGAATTGCTGATTCAACAAGCGGTGCAAAAACAACTGGATAAATCGCCGGAAGTAATCGAACGCATGGCAACCGTAAGAAACTCCTTGCTGTCGCAAGCAGCGTTACAAGATTACCTAAAAGCCAATCCGGTCACCGACGAAGAAATCAAAGCGGAATATGACTCGAAAATGGCTAACATGGGCAGCGAATACAAAGCCCGTCACATTTTGGTTAAAACCGAAGACGAAGCAAAAAAACTGATTGCAGAACTGGAAAAAGGCGGGGATTTTACCGCGCTGGCTAAAAAGCATTCTATCGATCCAATGGGTTCCGAAGGTGGCGATTTAGGTTGGTTTACCGCAGACCGGATGGTCCCGCCATTTTCTGAAGCAGTGGTTGCACTGGAGAACGGCAAATTCAGCAAAACACCGGTACAAACTCAATTTGGCTGGCACGTGATTCTGCGCGAAGAGTCCAGAGCTTTGACACCACCGCCATTTGATTCCGTCAAAGAACAAATTCGCCCAATGTTACAGCGCCAAAAAGCGCAAGCCATGATCGAAAATTTGCGTAAAAACGCCAAAGTTGAAGTCTTGCTGCCACCGACACCGCCAAAGCAAGAAGAGGCTCAACCAACAGCGCCAGCTGATCAAGCTGCACCAGCTCCTGCTGCAGAGGCCACTCCGGCCGAACCGGCCAGCGCCGCACCTAACGCAGACGTAAAACCCACCGAACCTGCGGCTACAGCTAAATAACGCACACCCAACAGGGCGGTCCAACCGCCCTGTCTTTTTATAGTACAAGTCTTATATTGCTATAAGCTCAGCTTTCTAAATAACTATGCCGCTTGGACTTGAACTCGGGCGTGCATCTTCCGATTCTGCGTATTTTCATCCAGTAAAGCTTTAATACTGGCTGTGCATTTTCCACATACACCGCCCGCCCCCGTGCACTGCATTAGTTGCCTGCGATTGCACACACCTTGGCTAATTGCCTGCCTAACCTGCCTATCGGTGACCGCTTTACACACACATACGTACATGACACCCTCTCTTAAATCATATGCGCATTAATGATAACAATTATCATTTAAAAGTAAAGCATCCACCATCACATTTTTTTTCCACGCGAACTTCCGGAACCAATCAAAGTCCGAAGATGCAATTACCTTGCTTTGCTTAGGAAATACGCGGGATTGAGGCATGAACCCGAATTGCAAACCCGGGTTTGTTCATGATTAAATAGGACGATAACCTTTTCGTCATTTATTACAGAGCCAATGATGCAAGACTATCAAACCCAAAAACCCACCGTGTTGGAAATACTGGATACTCATCAAGCGATGCCGGGTAATCTGTTGCCCATATTGCATGGTATTCAGGACACACTGGGCTACATCCCGCCGGCTGCCGTAGTAGACATTGCCAAATCACTCAACCTTTCCCAAGCGGAAGTCCACGGGGTTATTAGTTTTTATCATTACTTCCGGGAAACTCCGCCCGGAGAGCACACGATAAGGATTTGTCGGGCCGAATCATGCCAAGCCATGAACGGTAAAGCATTGGAAACCCATGCCAAACAACAGCTTGGCATCGACTTTCACGAAACAACAGCCGACGGAATTTTTTCATTAGAACCTGTTTATTGTTTGGGTAACTGCGCTTGCTCGCCATCCATCACGATAGACGACGAGGTGATTGGCCGCGTCACAACCGAAAAATTCGACCGATTGCTAGCCACTTATAAAGGTGCCAAATAATGACCCGCGTATTCATATCCCGCGACTCCACCGCGCTTTCCTTAGGTGCGGAGCAAGTTGCCAAGGCCTTAGCACAGCAAGCCTCCAGCAAAAACCTATCAGTAGAAATTGTCCGCAACGGCTCGCGCGGATTGTTCTGGCTGGAAACCCTCGTAGAAGTCGAAACCAACCAGGGCAGAGTTGCCTATGGCCCAGTGCAAGCAGAAGATGTGGCATCTTTACTCGATGCCGGCTTGCTAGAAGGGAAGCAACACCCACTCTATTTAGGCAACATTGAAGAAATAGCTTATTTCAAAAATCAAAACCGTCTTACCTTTGCCCGCGTTGGCATAACCGACCCAGTCAATATCGACGACTATTTGGCTCACGATGGATACCGAGGTTTAAAAAATGCGCTGGCCTTACAACCAACCGAGATCGTCAAGCAAGTAACTGACTCAGGCTTACGCGGTCGTGGCGGCGCGGCGTTTCCAACCGGGATCAAATGGAATACGGTGTTAAACGCGCCCGCAGAGCAAAAATACATAGTTTGCAACGCCGACGAAGGCGACTCAGGTACCTTCTCCGACCGGATGATCATGGAAGGCGACCCCTTCGTATTGATCGAGGGTATGACTATCGCTGGCTTGGCGGTGGGCGCTACCCAAGGTTATATTTATCTGCGCGTCGAATATCCGCACGCCAAAATCGCACTGAATCAAGCCATCGAAGCCGCCTACAAAAACGGCTATCTGGGCGAAAACATTCAAGGTAGCGGCAAAACCTTCCACTTGGAAGTGCGTAGCGGCGCGGGCGCTTATATCTGCGGCGAAGAAACATCTTTACTGGAAAGCTTGGAAGGCAAGCGCGGATTAGTGCGTTTTAAGCCGCCGCTTCCCGCTATCGTCGGCCTGTTCGGCAAACCCACCATCGTCAACAACGTCATTTCGCTGGCTTCGATCCCGGTGATCCTAGACAAAGGCGGCGAATATTATAAAAACTACGGCATGGGGCGTTCGCGCGGTACCCTACCCCTACAACTGGCGGGCAACATCAAACATCCAGGGTTGTTTGAAGTGGCTTTCGGCATGACCTTGCGCGAGCTGCTTTACGATTACGGCGGCGGCTCCGCGAGCGGCAGGCCGATACGCGCGGTTCAGGTGGGTGGTCCATTGGGTGCCTATCTGCACGAAGGCCAGTTCGATACCCCGCTGGATTACGAAGCCTTCGCGGCAATATCAGCAGTATTAGGCCATGGCGGCATCGTGGTTCATGACGACACTGTCAACATGGCCGACATGGCCCGTTATGCAATGGAATTTTGTGTAGAAGAATCCTGCGGCAAATGCACACCTTGCCGAATCGGATCGACACGCGGCGTCGAAGTAATAGACCGCATTGTCGACGGCGTGCAAAAGGATAAAAACACCGTGTTGTTGCGCGATTTATGCGACACCATGACTTACGGATCTTTGTGTGCGATGGGCGGCATGACACCATTCCCGGTGTTGAGCGCGCTGAATCATTTCCCTGAAGACTTTGGCCTCGAAGCCGCCAAAGCCTGATCGATTACCAGGAGATAAATATGTCTGCCAATAACGAAATAGATTACGGAACTCCCGCGAGTTCGTCTGCAAATCAAGTCACTCTGGAAATCGACGGCCATAAGGTCACTGTCAATGCCGGCAGTTCCGTAATGCGTGCCGCCGCCGAAGCAGGGATCAGCATTCCTAAACTGTGCGCCACCGACAGCCTCGATCCGTTCGGCTCGTGCCGAATGTGTCTGGTGCAAATCGAAGGCGCCCGCGGCTATCCAGCATCTTGTACCACCCCGGTCGCCGAAGGCATGAAGGTCTGTACCCAGAACGATAAATTGGCCAGCATCAGACGCGGCATCGCCGAACTGTATATCTCCGACCATCCTTTAGACTGTCTGACCTGTGCCGCCAACGGCGACTGCGAACTGCAAGACACCGTCGGTCAAGTTGGCTTGCGTGAAGTCCGCTACGGCTTCGATGGCGAAAATCATCTGGATTCTGAAAAAGACACCAGCAATCCTTATTTCAGCTTTGATCCATCGAAATGTATCGTTTGCTCGCGTTGCGTGCGCGCTTGCGAAGAAGTGCAAGGCACTTTCGCCCTAACTATTGACGGGCGAGGCTTCGATTCCAAAGTCTCTCCGGGACAAAATCAGCCATTCATGGAATCCGAATGCGTATCCTGCGGCGCCTGCGTACAAGCATGCCCCACCGCGACGCTGATGGAAAAATCGGTCATCGACAACGGCGTACCGGAGCACAGCACCATCACCACCTGCGCCTATTGCGGGGTTGGCTGCTCATTCAAAGCCGAAATGAAAGGCGAACAACTGGTGCGCATGGTGCCTGACAAAAACGGCCAAGCCAATCATGGTCACTCTTGTGTAAAAGGTCGTTTCGCGTTCGGTTATGCCACCCACAAAGACCGCATCACCACCCCCATGGTCCGGGAAAAAATTTCCGATCCTTGGCGCGAAGTCAGCTGGGAAGAAGCCATTAGCTTTGCTGCCAACAAATTGAAAGGTATCCAGGCCAAATACGGTAAAGACTCAATCGGTGGTATTACTTCATCGCGTTGCACCAACGAAGAAACCTATCTGGTGCAAAAATTAATCCGCGCCGGCTTCGGTAACAACAATGTCGACACCTGCGCCCGCGTTTGCCACTCACCGACCGGCTACGGATTGAAAAGCACATTTGGTGAGTCATCCGGCACCCAAACCTTTGACTCGGTGATGCAGTCCGATGTGATTATGGTAATCGGCGCCAATCCGACTGACGGCCACCCGGTTTTCGGCTCGATGATGAAACGCCGCTTGCGCCAAGGCGCAAAACTAATCGTGGTCGATCCACGCAGCATCGATTTGGTGAGCAATAGCCCGCATGTAAAAGCCGACTATCATCTGAAACTGCGCCCCGGCACCAACGTTGCCGTCGTCACTGCATTGGCTCACGTCATCGTCACCGAAGGCCTGGCGGACGAAAAATTTGCGTTGGAACGTTGCGATGTCGAGTCGTTTAACAAATGGAAAACCTTCGTTGCGCTGCCTCAGCATTCACCTGAAGCCGTTGCCGAATTGACCGGCGTGCCTGCCGAGAGCATGCGCGCAGCAGCCCGCTTGTACGCAACAGGCGGTAATGGTGCGATCTATTACGGCTTGGGCGTTACCGAACATAGCCAAGGCTCGACGACCGTCATAGGTATCGCCAATTTAGCGATGGCTACCGGCAATATCGGCCGCGACGGCGTCGGCGTCAATCCATTGCGCGGACAAAACAACGTGCAAGGCTCTTGCGATATGGGCTCGTTTCCGCACGAGTTCGTCGGCTACCGCCATGTTTCCGATTCGCAAACCCGCATTCAGTTCGAGACAGCTTGGAACGTAGCGCTGTCATCCGAACCCGGCTTACGTATCCCGAATATGTTTGCCGCCGCTATCGACGGCAGTTTCAAAGGCTTGTACGTACAAGGCGAAGACATCGCTCAGTCGGACCCGGACATAACGCATGTTCACCACGCGCTACGCGAACTGGAATGCTTGGTGGTACAAGACATTTTCCTGAACGAAACGGCCAAATTCGCCCACGTATTCTTACCGGGCTCCTCGTTCCTGGAAAAGAACGGCACGTTTACCAACGCCGAACGCCGGATTTCACCAGTTCGCAAAGTCATGACCCCACTGGGCGGTAAGGAAGACTGGGAAGTGACCCAGGACTTGTCCAACGCGCTGGGTTATCCGATGAATTACAAGCATCCGTCGGAAATCATGGATGAAATCGCGGCTCTAACACCGCAATTCGCCGGCGTCAGTTACGAAAAAATCGACGAAATGGGCAGCATCCAATGGCCTTGCAACAACGAAACCCCGGACGGTACACCGATCATGCACGCCGATCACTTCGTCCGCGGCAAAGGTCGTTTCATGCTGACCGAATACGTTGCAACCGAAGAACGCACTAGCAGCAAGTATCCGCTGATCCTGACAACCGGCCGAATCTTGTCGCAATACAACGTCGGGGCGCAAACCCGCCGCACTGAAAACGTTGCTTGGCATGAAGAAGACCGTCTGGAATTGCACCCGCACGATGCCGAAGTCTTAGGCATCAGCGATGGCGATTGGTGCGGCGTGAAAAGTCGCTCCGGCGAAACGGTATTGCGCGCCAAGGTCACGGACCGCATGCAGCCGGGCGTGGTTTATACCACTTTCCATTTCCCGCATTCGGGCGCCAATGTTATCACCACTGATAACTCGGACTGGGCAACCAACTGTCCGGAATACAAGGTTACAGCGGTGCATGTCGCCAAAGTGGCGCAACCGTCGGCATGGCAACAGGAATACCAGGACTTTTCCGACAATCAGTTGTCTTTGCTGGAAAACCGCATCGCGGTCAACGAGTAAACCGCAACCGATTTATGGATGCAGTCTCAAGCGAACTGGGCTGGACCAGCTATCGAACCGGTACGTTCGATAGCTGGCGAGGGCCTATTCATACCGCGAAGGAAGATTATGTCGCCGAAGAAGTGCCAGTGGTGTTGGTCTACAACACCATCCCGCACGTGGTGATGTTGGCAACACCCCTTAATTTGGAAGATTTTGCGATGGGTTTCAGCCTGACCGAGGAAATCATCGGCCATCCATCCGAATTGCAATCCATACGTGTCGTACAACGCTCCAAAGGCGTTGAAGTCAGAATGACGATTCCGGAAGCCCGATTCGAGAAACTGCACGGCAAGGGCAAAAACATGACGGGCAGAACCGGTTGCGGTTTGTGCGGTGCCACTACGTTGGAACAAGCCATCCGCCACCCGCATCATGTCGGCCAAGGTTTAGCGCTTAGTGCACATCTATTGAGCAGCGGTTTCGCCGATATGGCCCAAAAACAATCTCTGAATTTATTGACCGGCGCGGTCCATGCGGCAGCGTGGCTGCATCCGGAACGCGGCATCGTTGCGGTTCGGGAAGATGTCGGCCGCCACAATGCGCTGGATAAACTGATCGGCTCATTAGCCAAAGCCAACTGCAATTTTGAAAATGGCTGGCTGCTAGTGACCAGCCGCGCCAGTTACGAAATGGTACAAAAAGCAGCCAGCGTTGGCATCACACTGCTGGCAGCCATCTCAGCACCTACCGCATTAGCGATTCAATTGGCGGAAGAGTGCGGACTGACTCTGGTCGGCTTCGCCCGTCACGAGAATCACATGATCTACACTCACCCTCATCGTTTACAACATTACCAAGAATCAGCCGCATAGAACATGGATAACCATAATCTCATTAAAATGGCCAATAACATTGGCGCTTTTTTTAAATCCGAACCCGACCGGGAATTGGCCATTAAAGGCGTTGAACAACATATCCGCAACTTTTGGGAACCGCGCATGCGTACAGCCATTATCGAATATGTGCAAAAAGGCGGTACGGAATTAATGGATATTGTGTCGGAAGCCGTATTGCATATTGCCAAATAATCTCTAGTTGGCTTAGCACTCAGCTGCAAATTACTTGAAATAAACGGTCAAGCTAATGACAGCTTTCCCCAAATAGGACCTATTTGGGGAAGTCTAGTCAGAAGTCCTTTGCTTAACGCGCGAACACCTTAATCGGCGGCGCTAAGGGGCTGAACCTCAGCGGGCAAGGTCGTACCCAAATACTTATTCAATTGGCCTTTGCTCGCTAAAATCCGAAATTGCGAGAACAACTCGTCATATTTGGCATTGATATACGAACTTTTGGCTATATAGGCCTCGTTGAAGGTATCCAACAAGTCCAATAACGTCCGTTGCCCGATATTGAATTGCTGCTGATAAGCGCTGATAGTCTTCTCGCTGGAATCGACGTGCTGTTTAAAAAACTCCAGCTGACTTTTCACGGTTTGGTGAGCCACCCACGACAAACGCATGCTTTCAATCACCTGCCTATGCGTATTATCACGAATATCCTTGGCCTGATTGATCAACTGCGCGGTTTGCTCGCGGCGGGCTACATCCTTACCGCCGTTAAAAATGTTATAGCGCATGCGTAACATTGCCGTCATATCCGAGTTGGTACCGCGAATCCCGTCCAGATTGTAGTTATGACTGACGCCGGTCTCAATATCAAAACGCGGAAAATAAGGCGCCATAGCCGTAGCATGTTGGGCAAATGCCGAATCGATATCGGAATTGGCCGATTTCAGAATAGGATGGTCGGCCAACGCTTCCTCTATAGCTTGATCAAGCGTCTGAGGTAATGCGGCTTCAGGGGACTGAATCGGCTGAATCCCTTCCGGCAGCATACCTATGACTCGCAAGAAACTGGTCTCGGCATCTTTCAAATTACCGATTTCGGACAACACATTCTTTTCCGCCAAGGCTACCCGGCCCATCGACTGGTCGACGTCGGCCCGTTTGCCCACGCCGCGTTCACTACGCAGTTTGATTTGATCGTTGGTACCTTGATGGCGTTGCAGATTTTCCTTAGCCAGATTCAACAACTCCTGACGCCGCAACACCTTGATATAGGCTTCAACACCATCAAGCGCGGTTATTTCCGATCGGCCAAATACGGTGTAAGCCCTTGAGTCGGTGCGAGCTTCCTGTCTCTCCACTTCATTCGGAGTAGCCAGGCCATCAAACAACATTTGTCTGGCCAGAATCGCCCCTTCCTCCCTATGATAAAAAACCGATCCGTCACCGCGGCCACGAGTGGTAGGGTTATTCGATTCTTCCCAGCCGATGCCGGCTGTGACATCCACCGTTGGGAAATAGCCGGCCTTGGCTTGGCCGATTTCCTCTTCAACCGCGCGGCGTTCTGATTTGGCAGCTTGGACTTGGGGATTTTCATCCAATACTTTCTGAATAGATTCTTGCAAACTCAACGCCTGGCTGCTGGATACACAGGCCAAATGCATGGCTATTCCTAAACTCAAACTCCTGCTGACTCTCATAACATTCCTCTCTGATATTGGTCGATTTCTTTTAACAATAGGGCTAATCTCAATCGGTCGTCGACATTCAATTTCCTAAAAATCGACGATAAATGCGCTTTTACAGTACGCTCGGAAATATTCATCGCAAAAGCAATACGCTTATTACTTTCGCCCTGCCGTATCATGTCCGCCACTTCCACTTCGCGCGCGGATAGACTAGCCAGTTGCTTTAGCTTTAGTTCGGTATCGACAGTATTAGGTGCAAGTTGTGGACGCCTGGCACTGGTCAACACACCAATGACCTTGGGCACCAAAGCCCGACGAATCCAAATATCGCCCGCCAAAATACAAGCTACCGCACGAGTTAAAAGCTCCGACGCTTCGGATTGTTCGCAATAGCCGGCGGCACCGTTAATCAGCACCTCGATCTGCTTATGTTCCGGCCAATCGCAACCCATCACCAGAAACCGGACCTTTTTGTTAGCAAAAACCGTTAACAAGCTGGCATCGTCATCCAGTTTTTTTGCATCGAAAATCACTGCATCGGCGGTATATTCACCGCGAATACTGTGCAGCATACTAACGTTATATTCCGCGATCAGCGCATGAGTCCACTGCGCCGTCAGCTGAGGATTATTGGAATAAATCAGTATGTTAGCCACAAATGTAATTGTTGTTATGAGTTATCGTTCTCTTAAAGCCCTATCCCTGGCTTTCAATATCGGCTTCAAGAGGTAATCAAGCACTGTTTTTTTTCCGGTCAAAATATCAACTTCCGCGGTCATCCCGGCAATGATTTCCAAGCGTTCGCCGCCCTTTTCCAGGTAATTTTTAGCGGTGCGCAAACGAATCAAGTAGTAACTGTCTTCATCTTTCTTTTCGCCGGGTATGCTGTCGGCGCTGATATGTTCCAAAGAGGCCTCCAGGCCGCCGTAGATCGAAAAATCATAAGCGCTTAGTTTTACCACAGCTTTCTGCCCAGGGCGAAGAAAAGCAATGTCCGCCGGCCGAATTTTCGCTTCTATCAACAACTGATCTTCCAGCGGCACGATTTCCAGCAAATCCATGCCGGGTTGAATAACGCCACCCACCGTAGCCACCTTGATGCGTTTTACCGTGCCTTTTACCGGCGACAGCACTCTAGTACGGCTAACCCTATCTTCTAGAGCAACGGCAGATTCGGATGTACGATCCAGTTCCGCCTTCACTTCGTTCAACTCTTTCAAGGCTTCGGTTTTATAACGAATCTTGATCTCCGCTAATTTGTTACGCGCTTCGTCCAATGACGAACGTAGCCGCGGCATCGCCAGATTGGCAGAATTCAGTTCGCCCTTCAAATCGTTGGCGGCACGCTGCAAACGCAATAATTCAACTTGCGACATCGCCCCGTCAGCCACCAGCGGTTCAGACATCTTCACTTCGTCTTGCAATAATTTGTAGCTACGCGCCAACTGGTCACTTTTCGATTGAATTTCAATAATTTCCTGCTCTTTCTGCCGTACCTGCTCGGCGAAAATGTCGCTATTCGATCTTATTTCGCTCTGCTTGGAAACCAGCAATTGCCTGGCATTCTCAGCAATTTGCGGCGCGTTTTTCAAAACCTCCTCAGGAATCGCCAAAGGCGTGCCATTGACTTCGGCATTCAAGCGCGCGGTATTCGCCAGTAACTCGTAATACTTTAACTTGGCTTCCTTAAACGAGGAAGCAAAACGGACTTGATCGAGTTGCAGCAACACTTGATCCTTGTCCACCAGTTGGCCTTCTTGAACCAATATTTCCGAAACGATACCACCCTCCAGATTCTGCACCACCTGGACCTGACTGGACGGTATGGTCTTGCCGTCACCACGTGTGACTTCGTCCAAGCTGGCAAATCCGGCCCAAACCAAGGCCACCACCACAAATGCCACCGAGGACCACAGGATCAAATGGCTTTGCAAGGGTAATTCGTAAAGATTGGCGGCGTTGACGTCACTTAAAAAGCCCTGATCTTCGGCTCGATAGCGATGCTCAGCGCGCCACTCGGCTATTTTTTTCAACATATCAAATAGCCACCTTGATCTGTCCTTGGCGCAAGGCTTCCAGCACATGGTCCTTAGGGCCGTCTGCGACCATATGTCCGCCGTCCATTACGATCAATCTATCCACCAAACTCAGCAACGACATGCGATGCGTAACCAGTATCAGAGTCTGTTCGCCCAATTGCGCAGCAAACCGCTGTTTAAACGCCTCCTCGCTACTGTTGTCCATCGCGTTGGTCGGCTCATCCATAATAAAAATGGATGGCGACAACAGCAAAGCTCTAGCCAGCGCAATACTCTGCCGCTGCCCACCGGACAAGGATGCACCGCGTTCGCCCACTTGCAAATCAAAACCCGCAGGATGTTTACTGACGAATTGATCCACACCGGCAATCGCCGCCGCTTTTAACACCGTAGCGTCATCGGCGTAGCGTGAACCCAAGACAATATTGTCCTTCACGCTACCGAACATTAAGGCAATATCTTGCGGCACATAGCCGATTTGCCGGCGTAAATCGGAAGGATCGATTTGGCGAATATCGGTGCCGTCTATCAATATCGAACCCTCTTGCGCCTGATATAAACCCAGCATCAATTTTTCCAACGTACTCTTGCCGGAACCGATGCGGCCGATAAACCCCACGCGCTCACCAGCCTTGATCTTAAACGTTATGCCGTCCAGGGCCTTGACCGGTTGCTGCGGATAGCTGAAACGGACGTGCTTGAACTCTATCTCGCCCTTGAAACCCGGCCTATGCAAATAGTCCTTACCACTCTCGCGTTCCACCGGTAAGGCCATCATGCGGTTAAACGACCCCAAGGCGGTCACAGCTTGATGGTAACGGGTCAATAGTGCGGCGACCTGCCCCACCGGCGCCAAGGCCCGCGAGGTCAACATTGTGCAAGCCACCAAGCCGCCGGTCGTCAAATCGCCATCCGTAATCTGGTAGACACCGGCCACCACCACCAATACCGATGCCAATTGCTGTAGGAAAGCAGTCAAATTGACGGTTAAGCCGGCATAAAACCGCGACTTTAACCCCAGCCGGGCAATTTCGCCGACATTCTGTTCCCAACGGCGCTGCAATTGCCCTTCCGCACCGGCCGTTTTGATAGTTTCCAGATTGGACAGCGCTTCCACCAGTGTGGCATTTTTCTCGCCGCCGAATTTGAACATGGCGTTGATCGTGTTCTTTAACGGCGCCTGCAAGGCGATACCAATCAACATGGCCAACGGTAAAATCGCCAACGGAATCAAAGCCAAACTGCCGCCGACGCTATAAATAATCACTAAAAACAAAAACAAAAACGGCAAGTCGATCAATGTCACCAGCGTCGCCGAGGTCAAAAACTCGCGAAACGATTCGAATTCGCTCAGGTTGTTGGCAAATGCACCCACCGATGGCGGCCTGGCTTCCATGCGAATATTCATCAGTTTTTCAAAAATATTCGCCGACAAGATAATATCGGCGCGCTTACCGGCCGCATCGATAAAATAACTTCGCAGCAGCTTCATCGCCAATTCAAAGCCAAACACGATCAACACGCCTACCGTCAGTACCCACAAGGTTTCCAGCGCGTGATTCGGCACCACGCGATCATACACATTCATGAAAAATAACGGCGCCGCCAAAGCAAACAGATTGATTAATACCGAGGCCGCCAACACTTCCGCATAAATCGGCCAAGATTTATACAGGACGTCCCAAAACCAATGTTTGACCTTAGGCACCGCCGATTCCGCGGTTCTGCCGTCAAAGCGATGCTGTAATTGCACAAAAAAAGCCGAACCGCTGTAACTGGCTTGCAGCTCCGCAACGCTAACAATCTTTTCGCCGCTCTCGGTTTCCGGCAACACCACGGTATAGTTTTCTGCGTTCTTGGCAAGCAACACGCAGGCGTTGCCATCTTTAAGCAACAACACTGCCGGCAGCACCAAATTGGAAATTTTCTGCAAGGGCCTGCGCAACAAGCGGCTGGTCAAACCGGCGCGTTCAGCGGCTCGCGTAAACAAGGCCGGTGTTAATTTATTATCGACTAAGGGCAGCCCTGCCACCAAGGCCGTGGCGGTTTGCGGGATATGCAACAACTTGCAGACCGACAGCAAAGCCAACAATAAAGGATCGTCAAACGTGGAATCTGCTGGTCCGGATATCTGGCCGCTATCAGGCATGGAGGATGTGAGTAGAAGTTATAGTTCTTATAACGCTTAGGCGCGCTACTGTACTTAAGTATTATAAAGCGCTGCCATTACAACTTAAAAAGCAATTTTATCAAAGCAAATTCAATCACCGGCACCAGGTGCATCACCGATAATTTCCCGTAACAAGGCGGTGGCATAGCTACCGGCGGGCAAATTGAAGCTCAACTTGAGTTGATTGTCCAACCACTGCCACGCCATATCTTGCGGCAATGCGCGCAAGGCCCGACGATCTGCTTCCAGATCAAACGCAAGCAATCCGTCGGCTACGGCTGCGTTAGCGGCAATCACGGCGTCTTCTATCGCACCAGCCTCAGCTGTGGCAATCTTACCGCCACGACCCCACATGATCCCGGTGGGATGAATATCGCCCTGCTCGACACGTGCCGAGAGACTGACGTCGTTGGTATCGCCGGTAAAACAGCTATTACTGCCGTCTAGCTTGAATACATCGCCACTTATCGCACGCTGCCAATTGGCTTGCTCGACGCGCCGGGCCAAGATTAAATTGAACAAATACGAGCGCGCCGCCGACAGATACAAGGAACGTTGTTCGCGTTTGACCTTGGCACCGGCAAACATCGCCAATGCACGATCGATATTTTGGCCGTGATGCCCGAAACGCTGCGGGCCGAAGTAATTTGGAAAACCCTGGGCTTTGATGTGTTGCAACTGCTTTTCGGCAAGTTCTTGATCGCCTGTCCAATTGCGGATCAGCAAAGTAAAGCGGTTGCCGGCCAATACGCCGCGCTTAAGTTTCCGGGCATGCCGGACCGTTTGCAAAACCTGCAACCTGTCGGTTTCGATAGCTGACCAATCCGGATCAGCCTTACCCGGCAGCCACACGCTGAACCATTGCCGGGTGCGGCCATGTCTATCCTTCAGACCGGCGTAGCTGACATCGTGTTGTCTGACACCGGCATGGCGAGCCAACTGCCGCGCGACATATTCGGTGTTTTCGCCGATTTTTTGGATATGGAGGAATACATGCTCGCCACTGCCTTCTGGCTCAAACGATAGAATTTCTTCGACGACGAAATCTTCAGGCTCGGTTTTGATGGCGCCGGTACCGTACGGGCCACCGTAGGCGTAAGGCCATTCGGGTAAACTAAAATCTGTCATTGGACTTGTAAAATATCTTAGGTCATGTTTCCGCGATACGACTGCATGGATGCGGGAGGCAGAGCAACACAGGAGCGGTTGCCAAGCGGTCACGCGACATACCGGGGGTTGCCACCATGAAATTGTCAGGGAACGCTGCGCACGCCCTGACCTCCCTAACTGAAGTTTTCGTTGTTCTACTCGAGCCTATCGCGTAGTAAACCCAAATGTTCAGAAAATTAGCTTGGTTGAAAAAGTATAAAAAAACACCTAACACAACAAAGAAGATTCCAGCCTTAAACGTAAGGTAGTGCGAGTGACAATACTCTTCCTCTATGGTTGGCGGACGTGAGTCATTTTGCGCGTCTAAATACCCTTTAACTCCTCTTTTTTGCCTGCCGCTTAGCCAAGGAATCATCCCGGAACTAATAAGGATAGTGATACCAAAAAGAACAATTCCAAAACCGTCTCCATAATGCTCGAAGCCGTAAGCAATAAATTCGCTTATTGCGTCATTTCTACTCACAGTCGACTCCTTAATTTACAGAGCATCAACACCAAAGATCTGTGGGTATGCACCGCATACCGAACGAAGGCCGCACCGATGGTAAAAGCCAGAAGGTTCGCGGTGAGTACCTCATTTGGCTCGATCAGACACTGGCAACGCTTTTATTTCTCGATCAACACCACCGCCTGCACCGCAATACCTTCCTTGCGCCCTTCGAAACCCAGTTTCTCGGTGGTAGTAGCTTTGACGTTGATGAAATCAACATCGACAGCTAAGTC
Source organism: Methylomonas defluvii (assembly GCF_033949435.1). Taxonomy (NCBI): domain Bacteria; kingdom Pseudomonadati; phylum Pseudomonadota; class Gammaproteobacteria; order Methylococcales; family Methylococcaceae; genus Methylomonas; species Methylomonas defluvii. The sequence goes on from NZ_JAXARY010000006.1 coordinate 106,413, forward strand.
GGCGGCGATGTTGGCACACATGGCCGGCACATGGGGGAGCATTTTCGGTGCCTGGGCGATGATGGTCACATCGGCGTTGACTAATTTGTAGCCTTTTTCTTGGACGATTTTATAAACGTGGCGCAGTAACACGCGGCTGTCGGCGCCCTTGAATTCGGGATCGGTATCGGGGAAATGTTTGCCGATGTCACCTAAAGCCGCCGCGCCGAGGATGGCGTCAGCCAGCGCATGCAATACCACGTCGCCGTCGGAATGGGCTTCCAGGCCTTTTTCGTAAGGAATTCTCACGCCACCCAAAATGATGTAGTCGCCGTCTTTGAAACGGTGGACGTCGTAGCCTTGGCCGACTCGGATCATGCTTGTTGCTCCATATAAAATTGCGCCAGCGCCAGATCTTCCGGCCGGGTGATTTTGATGTTATCGGGACGGCCTTCGACGATTTTCGGCTGGAAACCCAACAATTCCAGCGCACTGGCTTCGTCGGTAATGGCCGGATTGCCTTCGGTTTGCTGCAAGGCGTCGCGCAACATGCCGTATTTGAACATTTGTGGGGTCAAGGCCCGCCAGACATGTTTGCGATCTATCGTTGCAGTAATCGTGTCGCCGTCGACGTGCTTCAGCGTGTCGTGTGAAGACAGCGCCAGTATGCCGCCGACCGCATCGTCTTTTAGCGTGTCGATTTGCAGATGAATATCGGAGGCAGTCAGACAAGGCCGGGCGGCGTCATGCACCAACACCCAGTCGTCTTCGGCGGCCTGGCCTTGCAAAGATTTCAGAGCCGAGAGTACCGAGTCGGCCCGCTCTTTCCCGCCAGGTGCGGTAATCACCTGCGGATGTTTAGACACATCCAACTCCGGCCAATACGGATCTTCAATGGATATTGCTACAGCCACGGCTTGAAAAGCGCCGGACTGCAATAATCGGTCTAAGGTATGTTCAATGACGGTTTTGCCGGCCAGCGGCAGATATTGTTTGGGGCGATCGGCTTGCATGCGTTTGCCGACGCCGGCTGCCGGGACTACTGCCCAGCACTTTTGAATTTGATTCATGCTCTACTCAAGCACTTGAAAGAAAGTTTCGTTTTCCTTGATCATGCCCAACTCGTAGCGGGCGCGTTCTTCGATGGTTTCCAAGCCACGGCGCAAATCCAGCACCTCGGCATACAAGGAATCGTTGCGTTCCTTTTTTTCCTGGGCTTCCTTAGTCAGCGTATCCAGGCGTTCCCGATAATCGCTAATCTGCGAGACGCTGGCATCACCTAGCCACAACCGATACTGGAAGTGAACGATTAACAGAATGATGATGGCGATCAGGGTTTTAATGGCTGCTCTCGATCTGTAGATTGGGTTAGCCCTACGCGAGGGCTTAACCCAACTTAGAAGTCGACGTGTTGGGTTACGCTCTATCGAGCTTTTATACCCGAAGGGTAACCCAACCTACGCTTTTTTATTTCAGCATTTTAAACGCGCTACGGCCGGCGTATTTGGCTTTGTCGCCCAACTCGTCTTCGATTTTCATCAAGCGGTTGTATTTGGCAACCCGGTCGGAACGGCTCAGTGAACCGGTTTTGATTTGGCCGGTGCCGGTGGCGACCACCAAGTCGGCGATGGTGGTGTCTTCGGTTTCGCCGGAACGGTGAGAAACCACGGCGCTATAACCCGCAGCAGCAGCCATATCGATAGCGGCCAGCGTTTCGGTCAAGGTACCGATTTGGTTGACTTTGATCAGAATGGAGTTGGCGATGCCCTTCTCGATACCTTCTTTCAGGATGGCAGGGTTGGTCACGAACAAATCGTCGCCGACCAATTGAATTTTGCCGCCCAATTTTTCGGTTTGATATTTCCAGCCGTCCCAGTCGTTTTCGTCCAAACCGTCTTCGATGGAGATAATGGGATATTTATCCACCCAGGCTGCCAGGAAATCGACCATTTCTGTGGAGTTGAAACTACGGTTTTCTGCGGACAACACATATTTGCCGTCATCGAAGTATTCAGAAGCGGCCGCGTCCATACCCAAATAGATGTCTTCACCCGCTTTGTAACCAGCTTTTTCAATGGCTTCCAGGATGACTTCGATGGCTTCTTCGTTAGAAGACAAGTTAGGCGCAAAGCCACCTTCGTCACCCACCGTAGTCGCCAAACCGCGGCTTTTTAATACTTTAGCTAGGTTATGGAATACTTCAGCGCCGTAACGAATCGCTTCACGGAAGGTTGGCGCGCCGACAGGCAGAATCATGAATTCTTGCAAATCCACGCTGTTGTCAGCGTGAGAACCGCCGTTGATGATGTTCATCATTGGTACAGGCAGGATGAATTCGCCGGATTTGTTGAGGAATTTGTACAACGGTACGCCGGCTTCTTGCGCGGCAGCACGGGCAGCCGCCATGGAAACACCCAGGATAGCATTGGCGCCAATACGGCTTTTGCTTGGGGTGCCGTCTAAGGCAATCATTTTTTCGTCCAGTGCAGCTTGGTTGTTGGCATCCATACCTACAACGGCTTCACGGATTTCGGTGTTGACGAAATTAACCGCTTTCAACACACCTTTGCCCAGATAACGGGCTTTATCGCCATCGCGCAATTCAATTGCTTCGCGTTCGCCAGTGGAGGCGCCGGATGGCACCATCGCGCTGCCAACGATGCCGGATGCCAAATATACTTCCGCCTCCACGGTTGGGTTTCCGCGTGAATCCAGAACTTCTCTTGCCTTTACGTCTACTATTCTTGCCATTATTTTGCCCTATAGTGTGGTTTCAATCAGGCTGGTGGATTTAACAGCCCGGTCTATCGTTACTAACATTTCCAATAATTCTTTCATGCGGTGCAAGGGCCAGGAATTGGGACCGTCGCTCAACGCTTCTTCCGGTTTGGGATGCGATTCCATGAAAAGCCCGGCAATGCCCACTGCGACTGCCGCGCGCGCCAACACAGGCACATGCTCACGCTGGCCGCCGGAGACATTTCCCTGCCCGCCCGGCAACTGCACGGAATGGGTGGCGTCGAAAACCACCGGGCAACCGGTGTCGCGCATCACTGCCAGCGAACGCATGTCCGAAACCAGATTATTATAGCCAAACGATACGCCGCGCTCACAGACCATGATTTGCTGATTGCCGGTGGCCTTGGCTTTGGCAGCGACATTGGCCATATCCCAAGGTGCTAAAAACTGGCCTTTTTTGATATTTACGGGTTTACCCAAAGCAGCAACGCTTTGAATGAAATTGGTCTGGCGGCATAGAAATGCCGGAGTTTGCAACACATCCACCACCGCCGCAACCTCTTCTAGCGGCGTATCTTCATGCACATCGGTCAAAACCGGCACATGCAATTGTTGCTTAACCTTTTCCAGAATCTGCAAACCTTTTTCCAGACCTGGCCCGCGAAAACTGCCCAAGGATGAACGGTTGGCCTTGTCAAATGACGATTTATAAATGAAAGGGATATTCAACTCGTCGGCTATTTCTTTCAATTTGCCGGCAGTGTCCATCGTCATTTGTTCGCTTTCGATCACACAGGTGCCGGCGATCAGGAAAAACGGCTGATCCAGGCCGACTTCGAAATTACATAATTGCATGTTTAACCTTGTTTATGCCCCTAAAGGGTGTTTCTTGTGTTTGGCGGCCGCTTCGACGAAGCCGGAGAACAACGGATGACCGTTACGCGGTGTCGAGGTGAATTCAGGATGGAATTGGCAGGCCAAAAACCAGGGATGATCCGGCAATTCGATAATCTCCACCAAACGGCCATCCAGTGATTTACCGGAGAAACGCATACCCGCCGCCTCCAATTGCTTCAAATACTGATTGTTAAATTCGTAACGATGGCGATGGCGCTCGGTGATCACGTCTTTTTGGTACAACTCGAACGCCAACGAATCGGATTTTAAACGGCATTTTTGCGCGCCCAAGCGCATGGTGCCGCCGATGTCGGAATCTTCATCGCGCACATTCAACTGTCCGGCTTCATCCATCCATTCGGTAATCAAGCCGATGATGGGGTGCGGGCTATTCGGCAAAAACTCGGTGCTATGCGCGCCTTCCAAACCGACCACATCGCGAGCAAACTCGATAACCGCGGACTGCATGCCCAAACAAATGCCCAAGTAAGGAATCTTGTTCTCGCGGGCGAAGCGTACCGTAGAAATCTTACCTTCTACGCCGCGCTCACCAAAGCCGCCTGGCACCAGAATCGCATCGACATCTTTCAGCTTTGCCGTGCCTTCGGCTTCGATGGTTTCGGAATCGATATAAGTGATTTGCACCTTGTGACGGGTGTGGATCCCAGCGTGAATCAAAGCCTCATTCAAGGATTTGTAGGCATCGGTGTGATCGACATATTTACCGACAATGGCAATATTGACTTCATCGGTGGGGTGAGTCAGGCCATCGACCACTTTCTCCCAAGCCGACAAATCAGCCGGCGGCACGTCGAGGCGCAGTTGCGCTACCACGATGTCGTCCAATCCTTGTTCGCGTAGTAACAGTGGAATGCGGTAGATGGTATCGGCGTCAATCGCGGAAATAACCGCTTTCTCGTTAACATTGGTGAACAAGGCGATTTTTTTACGCTCACTGGCCGGAATCGGCTGCTCGGAACGGCAAATCAAAATGTCCGGCTGAATACCGATGGTGCGCAGCTCTTTTACGGAATGCTGAGTCGGTTTGGTTTTAATCTCGCCGGCCGACTTGATGTAAGGTACCAAAGTCAGGTGAATGAACACAGCCCGGTCTCGGCCCAATTCCACGCCCATTTGCCGGATGGATTCCAAAAACGGCAGAGATTCGATGTCACCAACCGTGCCGCCGACCTCGATCAGTGCCACATCGGTACCTTCTGCACTGGCATAAACGCGGCGTTTGATTTCGTCGGTGATATGCGGAATAACCTGTACGGTCGCGCCAAGATACTCGCCCTTGCGCTCGTTACGCAACACTTGCTCGTAAACCTGACCAGTGGTGAAATTGTTTTTCTTGGCCATCGTGGTTTTTAAAAACCGCTCGTAATGGCCTAAATCCAGATCGGTTTCCGCGCCATCCTCGGTAACAAACACCTCGCCGTGTTGAAACGGGCTCATGGTGCCGGGATCGACGTTGATATAAGGATCGAGTTTGGTGAGAGTAACTTTCAGGCCGCGATCTTCCAAGATGGCTGCCAACGATGAAGCGGCTATCCCTTTTCCCAAGGATGAAACCACTCCGCCGGTGATGAATATGAATTTTGTCATGAACGTTTGGCGCCCTGTTAAGCAATAGCAAGGGGGTCGAAAAGCGGCAAATTCTAACAGTTTTATGGTGCAATTGCCTTTTTAATTGCCAAAGCAAGCTGGGCAGGGATCTCGATTATTGAAAAACATCAACGACATTCGGCAGTAAACACCAACTGATTTTTGCCACGTTGCTTTGCCAGATACATCGCATCGTCAGCACATTTAATCAACAATTCGGCTTCGAAATGATCGGTGGGATACATGGCAATGCCGATACTGGCACCAATTTTGACAGTCTTTCCATGAATTAAAAATGCTTGATTGATCGCTTTCAACACATTTAGCGCCACTTGCTTGGCTGCTAACACCGAGTGCAACGACGTCAAAACAAATACGAACTCATCGCCGCCCAAGCGCGCGACGGTATCGACTTCACGGCAACATTGTTCAAAACGTCTAGCCACCGCTCGCAGTAATTCGTCGCCGGCATCATGCCCCATTTCATCGTTGACATCCTTGAAACCGTCCAAATCCAAAAACAGTACTGCCAAAAATGTCGAATCGCGCTTGGCGCGCAGCAAGTCTTGCCGCAAGCGCTCAATCAACAAACCACGATTCGGCAAACCGGTGAGTTGATCATGAAACGCCAAATGCATTAATTGTTTTTCCTTGCGCTCCTGCTCGCTGACATCGGTAATCGTGCACAAACTAATCTGATCGTTAAACTCGAACAGGGTTTGAGTGTTGATTTTGGCGACAAAGGTGGAATTGTCGCGCCGCAGCCCCAGCATTCGAGCATTGTCCGCAAAAATCAGTTCTTTTAAAGGCTTGCCGATCAAGACCTGATCGCCATATCCGAACAACTGATTGGCGGCCTTATTGACGGAAAGCACACTTTCGTCTCGGCCATACAAAACGATACCGGTCTCGATGGAATCGATAATATTGCGCAAGGCCTGCACATTGCCCTGCGATTGCTTGATTTGCGCCAGCAAACGTTTGCAGACCAGAGCAAAATTCAACAGCGCCAGTAATAACAGACTAGCTTGCAAGGTACGCAAGTAGAACACTTCCTTGGTAGCGTTCTGCTGCAATGCTGTAGTAAGTTCATTCATCAACCCCAGCAATTGCGAGTTATGCATCAACAATGTATTTAATGCCGGCCGCAAAACCTCGGCATCAACCCCTGCACCACCTTGTTCAACCGGCAATAAACGTTTGTGGATCAAAGTCCAAAGCTGGGACGCCGATACCGTAATCATTTGCGTATTGGGGGCTTCGGTGGCAGCCAGATAAACCGGTTTGCCATCACCGCTACTGGTCATGCTGCCTTGCAAAAATCCATTTAAGGTTTTATCGAACAAATCGACGGCATCGGAAAATTCGCTAAAAGCGTTGTGCTTTTCCGCGTCGGTTTGCGCGACATGCAACATCAGCAGCGATTTGGTCATGCGCTGCGACAACATCCGCTGGCGGCCGGACAAATTAATAGCCAACGCACTCTTTTCCAGCTTTGCAGAAATCCAAAAATTAAGCCCCAGCGCCACCGCATCAAATACGATGAATAACACCACCGGAATGAAAATCGCCGGAAGCTTGCCGCGGGTCTTTTCGGTCATGTCAGGCGGCCGCTTATAAGCCCTGATCTACGCCACTTTGTAACTTAGGCCAAGTGCTGAACGCAAACACCCAAATCATGATGACGTTAAGCACCGGCACCAACAAAACCAGGACCCAGCGCCCATCGAATCCGGCTTTTTCCAAAATCAGATAGCCCAACCACAGGCAAAACAGCATGAATACCGGTAACAACACAAAAAATAGTTCCATGGCTAGCGCTCCTGTTTTGTGTTCGGCCACTCTTGGAAGGCCAATTGCAAAAACACGATCAATAATCCAAAGACCGGCAAAAACACTAGCGCCGCCCACGCTGGGTTTAGCCCGGCTTTTTTATAGATCAGGATCGCCGGAATCGCGACCATCATGCCCACAATCATGGCCTGAAGTATCTCGGGAAACATCAACATGACACCTCCTAACAGTTTTCGTTGCCTATCATTGCATGCTTTCGAGTGCGCGCCAATCCAATTGGTAACAAGCGTCCGTCGCGCTGAGCCAAGCCCATTCCGCTATCCATAAGCCTGCTACCGCAGCCAAGCGGCCATTTAAATAAATCAAAGGCCGAATTTCTCTTTCCCAAGGCGGAACCCCAGCCTCTTGATAAAGTTTTTTTAGACAATGATGACCGGCTCGGCCAGGCATTTTAAACGTTTCGCCACCCCGCCTTGGCTCCACCGTCACTATCGCACTATTCCACAAGTTTTTAGATAGCCCGGCCGATGCAGTGCTTCTGGTCAATACATAGCCATTGCCTAAGGTTATCCGCTCCTGCTCTTGGTTCCACGGCTTTGCCTGAGTTTCTTTTTGTAAACGTTGCAGAGGGATGCAATACAATTTTTGCCGATATTTTCGGATGGAATGGCCTTGAATATTAATTTGCGGCAACGCATCGGCACGCCCACCAATCAACTGCTCAACCAGCGTTTGCAATACCGCTTGGCTCGGCGGCTTTAAACCCTTGCGGCCAAGCCAGTGCCGTAAAAGACAATTCAGTTGCATTGCCGTGAGGGCTGATAAATCGGCGATATTGAAACTGCCATCGGTCGGATCGACAACCGCCTGCAAGATCTGCTCCGCCCAAACATCTATCATCCGTGCCGCGTCGCCACAATGCCCGGCCGAACGCGCAACCGTTTTATCCAGTGCTGGCCAGCGCTGTTTTAATAAGGGAAGAATGTCGTTACGCAGGTAATTGCGGCCGAAATCGCTGCTTTGATTACTGGGATCTTCCACCCACTGTAAACCTTGAGTTTGCGCATAGCGTTGTATCTCGACCTTGGCCACATTCAATAGCGGCCGCAGCAGTTGTCCTTTCCCAAACGCACTGGTAATCGGCATGCCGGCCAAGCCTGACACACCGGCGCCTCTGAACAATTGCAACAGCATGGTTTCCATCTGATCCTCGCGGTGCTGGGCCAGCAGGATAATATCGTCGACAGCCAATAATTCCTGTAGCGCCCGATAACGGGCCTCTCGTGCCGCCGCCTCCGGGCTTTCGCCGTTGTTGGCCCGCGCATCAACCGTTAACAATTGAAAATCCACACCTAAGCGCTCTGCTTGCCGGCGACAATGCTCACCCCATCCCGCCGACTCGGCTTGCAAGCCGTGATCGACATAAACGGCAATAATTTTGCCGGTGAGCGACGGCAAGCCAACGCATAAATCCAGCAGCACCGTCGAGTCCAAGCCGCCGCTATAAGCAACGAAAACTTTCCGATACGCGGCAGGTAATAATGCAGCGATGACCTGAGAATTGAGATCGGGCATGGTTTACTCACAAAAAAGGCCGATTTGACTCGGCCTCTTATCGAACAACTAAATTAACTGACGGTGTTATTTGACTGGCTCTTCGATGTACGAACCAAAACGCATAATGCGTTGATAGCGTCTTTCCAGCAGCAGATCCATATTATCCGCCTGTTGCTGAAGTTCGTTCAGATGTCTGCACAAAGCCTCTTGCAGATTGGCGGCAATTTTTTCGAAATTGCGATGACCGCCGCCAACGGGTTCGCGGATCACTTCATCCAGAAAACCTTGTTCGCGTACGCGGTCTGAAGTGATGCCCATCGCTTCCGCAGCCAACTGGGCCTTATCGGCACTTTTCCATAAAATAGAAGCACAACCTTCCGGCGATATAACCGCATAGGTGCTGTATTCCAGCATCAATAATCTATCACCCACGCCGATGGCCAACGCGCCACCTGAACCACCTTCTCCGATTACTGTACAAATAATCGGGGTGCGCAATTTGGACATTTCGAACAGATTGCGGGCAATCGCCTCGCTTTGACCGCGCTCCTCGGCACCGATCCCCGGATAAGCCCCCGGGGTATCTATCAAGCAAATGATGGGCAGCTTGAAGCGTTCGGCCAGCTTCATCACCCGCAGCGCCTTCCGATAACCTTCCGGACGCGGCATACCGAAGTTGCGATAAATTTTTTCTTTGGTATCGCGGCCTTTTTGATGACCGATCACCACCACCGGCTGACCTTGCAGGCGAGCCATGCCGCAGACGATGGCCGGATCGTCAGCGTAGGAGCGATCACCGTGCAATTCGTGAAATTCGGTGAATATCAGATCGATATAATCCAGCGTATAAGGCCGGCCCGGATGTCTGGACAATTGCGAGATTTGCCAGTCCGACAAATCCGCGAAAATGCTTTCCGTCAAACTCTCGCATTTCTGCTCAAGCTGCTTCAAGGTTTCGGAAATGTCAAAATTGTTGTCGAGTTCGACCTTACGCAGCTCTTCTATTTTGGCCTGTAGTTCGGCAATCGGCTGTTCGAAATCTAAGAATTTTAAATCCATGTCAATCCGGCATTAGAATCAATAAAATGGTCGGCAATTCTAAAGAAAAATGCCGCTATTGCCTATTTGTTTTACCGAGTCCCCGCAAATGAAGAATGCTACCGCCTTTGACAATACTGCCTATGCGCCACTTGCGGCCAGAATGCGACCGACTACGCTGGACGATTTCATCGGCCAGCAGCACCTGCTGGGCAAGGGCAAATCGCTACGTGTGGCAATCGAACAAGGTGCGCCGCACTCGTTGGTATTTTGGGGGCCGCCCGGCGTCGGCAAAACCACTTTAGCCAAAATCATTGCCGCCAGCGCACATTGCCATTTCATCGAATTGTCGGCAGTCATGGCCGGCGTGAAAGAAATCCGGGCCGCAGTGGCCGAGGCGGAAGAGGTCAAACAAAGCCGCAATCTGAATACCGTGGTATTTATCGACGAGATTCACCGTTTTTCCAAAAGCCAGCAGGATTCTTTGCTGGCCCCCATCGAAAGCGGCGCGATTATTTTATTCGGTGCCACCACCGAAAATCCTTCGTTCGAATTGAATAACGCTTTGTTGTCGCGCTTGCGGGTTTACGTGATGCGCAGTATCGAAACCGAAGATCTGCAAGCCTTGCTGCACAACGCATTGACCGACAAAGTACGCGGACTGGGTGACCGCAATTTGCTGATCGAAGACGATATATTGACGATGATCGCCAAAGCCGCCGACGGCGATGCCCGCCGCTGTCTGAACATCTTGCAAATCGCCGCCGACCTGGCTGAAAACCTCGACGGTCGGGAAACAGTGAATCGGGAAGTGCTGGACGAAGTGCTGCTGGGCCATGCGAACCGCTTCGATAAGGGCGGCGATATTTTTTATGACCAGATTTCGGCCTTACACAAATCGGTACGCGGCACCGATCCGGACGCCGCTCTTTATTGGTTTGCCAGAATGCTGGACGGTGGTTGCGATCCTTTGTATATCGCCCGCCGAGTGATTCGCATGGCATCCGAAGACATAGGTAATGCCGACCCGCGCGGCCTGGAATTAGCGTTGAACGCCGCAAATGCATACGAACGACTAGGCAGTCCGGAAGGCGAACTATCGCTGGCACAAGCCATCGTTTATCTGGCCTGTGCGCCGAAAAGCAACGCAGTGTACGTCGCCTATAAAGCCGCGATGGCGGACGCCCGCAATAGCGGCTCGCTGGAAGTACCTATCCATTTGCGCAACGCGCCGACCAAATTAATGAAGGAATTGGGACACGGTGCGGAGTATCGCTATGCCCATGACGAAAAAAATGCTTATGCCGCCGGCGAAAACTACTTCCCTGAATCATTAAAAAACAGGCAGTATTATTTTCCGGTGGAGCGCGGTTTGGAGATAAAAATAAAAGAGAAACTGGGCTTTTTAAGGAAGTTATAAAAATTCAAACCCGCACGTAATCTACCGGCGTAGCTAAAATTGGCCAATGCGGAATAGATCATAAAAACGATGACAACTTTGATATTATCGACAGCGGCACTTTCTAACTCTTACCACTAATATCATCTAGGCAAAAAAAAACTCCCGTAGACCCATGAGACTACGGGAGTATGAACACAAGCGAATAATGAAAAATATCGCTTGCAAGTCTCTGACTATATTGAAAAACTTTCAATTCTTAACTGCTTGCACACGATTATTTAATAGAATCGTACTCCATAATGCCGCCACCCCAAACATCATTGTTGACAATATAAATTGCCCGGAAACAAAAGCGACTATACCTAAAAATGATACAGAACCGATAAATACATCTTTTTTTAATTCGTTCATTTGCGCCACCTAATATAAAAAATAATAATTAAAAATTTAATAGTTTTTAAATCATCCCAAATCTTCAATGCCCTGTTCGAAAACGTGGCTTAAGTAAAACCTAAAATCGAATCATCCGCCACCGGCAATCGATAAATTTTGAATAGCTATCGCATTATTTTACTTTCAAAAATATCCAGATCTACTGTAACCCTGATTAAATCTGGAGTTTGCTTATTGATGTTTATTGCGTTTTAAAACACCAAGTCAAATATGTGAATATATTCACAATCGAACGTCCACACTCAGTCTAGCTGCGTCAGAACCCCGTAAGCACCCGAAGTTGAAGTACACGAACACGGGCTTATAATGCATCCACCAACCCACGGAGCTTTTATGAAATTCAGTTCACGATTTAGTTTGTTTTTGTTGATGTTTGACTTAGCCGCCTGCTCCAGCGCCTATTACAGCGGCCTGGAGAAAGTTGGCATACCCAAACGCGAAGTGATGGTGCATCGCGTGGAAAAAGCCCGGGATACTCAAGAGGAAACCAAGCAACAATTTAAGTCGGCGCTCGAACAATTCACCGTGATGACCAATTTCAAAGGCGGCGATTTGGAAGCCACCTACAACAAACTGAACGGTGAATATGAGGCCAGCGTCAAGAAAGCGGCGGAAGTGAACAAGCGCATCGCTGATATAGAGGACGTCTCCAACGCACTATTCAGCGAATGGGAAACCGAACTAACCCAATACAGCAATGTTTCACTAAGACGGAACAGCCAGCAAAAGTTGACGGCCACCAAAGCGCACTATCAACAATTACTAGCGGCAATGCGCAAAGCCGAAACCAAAATCGAGCCGGTACTCAGCGTATTTCGCGATCAGGTGCTGTATCTGAAACACAATCTGAATGCCCAGGCCATTGCTTCGCTAAAAGGTCAGCTGGACTCGGTTAAATCGGATGTATCGGCTTTGGTTGTGGAAATGGAAAAGTCGATTAACGAGGCAGATGCGTTTATCAAAACGATGGAAAAGCAGTAACGATCCGCGATTGAATTATTACGGCCAAAGCTAAGCGGAACAAAAACTTACCCTCTCCACGGAAAGGGTAAGACGCACAATTTCAGAACCTTATTCCTGATGAGCGAAACGCTTCCGCTCCTCGGCACTTTTACCGAGAGCCTTCGCCATCCAAGGCGGCGCAGCGTCAAACACTTTCTGAAACTCAGTGAGTTTCTCCACCGCATCGATCACATCGGGTTCCTTGATCGGATAAATATCGGCACGGATCACCTTGGCGGCCGCCGGCCCACCAATGGATTGCACAAACAATACGTGGCAATCCTTGATCATATTGGCCCGGAACAGATTTCTGTCGTCGGCGCTGTCGGCTTCCACTGTCGAGCGAATATCGATCAAGCGCATATCAGATCGGGACAATTGGTAGACCAAAAACCGGATGCAGGAACCAAAATGACCGTTCAATAGCTGCCCGCTATTGGAGGCAATCGCCACCCGGATCGACTCCGGAATATCACCCTCTTTATAAGGCATGATTTCCGGCAGCCCCTCATCTTCGTCTTCCTCGCCCCACAAATACCGGACCGCCAGCTTGATGTTTTCCAAACCGATGCCAATATCTTCGCCGTCTTCCTCGCCATCCAGACTTCCGATGCCGGTCTTCAGATTGGTAACGGTAATCGATTTCAGTTTTTCGTCATCCAACGGCGAGCCGACTTTTTCGTGCAACACACCGATCAACTTCGGTACATCTACTCCCGGCAAAATCCGCGAAGCCAGTGCAATACGCAAAGCCAGATCTCGTGATAATTGTTCCATAGCGTCACCCTTAAAGTTTGTACTGTTCTTTCCAGTCGGCATAGCCGCCGGCCATGCTGTAGACCTGTTGAAAACCAAAATCGCCGAACATTTCCGCCAAATGCTCGCTGGCATGGCCGTAATAGCAATAAATCAGCAAAGGTTTGGCCTTGTCGGCTTTTTTTAACAGCGAATCGCGCAATTGCTCGTGGACATGCATGGCATTGTCGATATGCCCGGCCCGATAATCCTTGAGATCACGGCAATCCAATATCATCGGTTGCTGTTCAGCGATCAGCTTTTCGGAATCGACAGCGGAAATAGTTTTAAAATTTTTCATGGCGCATTCCCCAAAAAAGGTCCGCGGAACCCAACTTAAACCGGCCCAACGGCTAAATCTTTCTTAACCTCAATAGTTTGCGATAAAGCTGTCTCCAAACTGATCGACTCGGCTTTGATTTTATAGCCCTTGGCTGCCTCATATGCAGTGATGACCTTGTCTTCGCCGGATTGGCCTTTCAGATCGGATTTTTCGATATAAAGCTCTTCCAGCATCAAATTCCAAACCATGCCTTCCTGATGCGGCAATAAATTGAAGACAACGCCGTCTAAAACGATTTGCGTTGGTTTGGCGATGTTTTGCACGTAAAACAGCGTGACGGTTTCAGGAGTCAAGGCATCCTTATATTTTTCAACGAATACCGGCAGATCCTCCAATTGGAAAAACAAGCCGTTGATAAACAGAATTTTGTCGCTGTCGGCTAATATCGCTGATTGATTGATCACCAGCTCCGGGGTTTTCCGGTCACGAATATTCGTCGACCCTTCACGCAACTCGCCTTCGACCAACACCAAGTCGCCGCGAAACGCCGAAATGCCGGCTTTGCTGGTTTTGCCAACTAAGGTAGTGATCCATAAAAGCCCTTGGCTGTCGTATTTTTCAAGTAGCATCTGCTTAAATCCCCAATGAAAGGTAATGAATGAAAAGTCGTTAACAGCATGCAAGCAAAACACTTGCCAGGACGACTAAAACCACACCAAACCCATGGTTGAGACGGTTTTTGCTTGGTTTTCTGATGGGAATCATTCGCGGAAACCGGCAGTTTGGCGGCGAAGCGACCCGACAATGTCGCAAACGCGACAATTATCGAATGATGATTATTTAAGATTTGTAGGATTTATAACGAATATCTTTATCGGCCTAGCTAACAGTCGCCGGTAGGCACCAATGCAGCCAAGATCACAGCATTACTCTTAAACACGGCTGTCGCATTGGCGCCCGGTTTGAGTGTAAGAGCCTCAGCGCTAATCTGGGTGATAGTAGCGGCAATGGTTTCGCCACTGGGTAATTGGATAATCACTTCAGAATCCACACCATCAAAATGGATGCGAATCACACGACCAGCCAGACGATTCCGCGCCGACAATCCATGAAACCCAAGATCATCATCACCCAACACCAAAATATCCGGCGCATTGACCAATAACACGGCGTCGCCGCCTACCTTCAATTGCAAATTTACACATGTTGCCAACGGCACACTGGCAACAACTTGCTCTCCCCCCTTCAATGACACAAATACTTCGACGTTTACTGCGCCAGAATGGATCTTGGCAATCGTTCCGAACAGCTGGTTTCCGGCACTGGTTTTAATCACCTGACGTTTCAACAAAAGCATTACATCCGGATCGTCGATCAAGCTTTGATTGAGCTGCTGCAAAAGGGCGCGATGCTGATCCTCTAGGCGGGCAAATAGCTTGAGCAAGGACAAACCCGCCGCCGTTAGCTTGGTACCGCCTCCCTTGCTGCCGCCCGTCGCGGTGGCTACTAAAACCTTCGGAGCCAGATTATTTGCACGCTCTATCATCTGCCACGCACCTTTGTAGCTTAATCCAGCCTGTTTGGCGGCTTGATTGATAGATCCGCTTTGCTCTATTGCCCGTAGCAAGCTGATCATGCGCCGATCCAAAATGCCGGCTAGACGCAATTCACCTTCAAGCCAAGGGAGTTCTAGCGCCTTTGGATTTTTCTCTGGTGTAGACATTATTCAATTATTTATCTGATTTGAACAAAACGGATTGGCAACAAACACTATTTCCCACATTGAAATAAGTTATTTTTGTTTTTCGTTATTTACTTTTGTACATAACGAAAAGTAGACTGCCAACATTCCTTGGCCGCGATGAACACCATAGCAAAGTCATACAAAAGCCAGGACATTATCATAAACCCAAGGCATTTAACCCGCTTAATAGGTAAACCATGGCCCCCAAAAACCGTTATCGCAAAGTCTGTTTTCTCACGGCAATGAGTGTGATCACAACGAACAGCCTCTATATTGACGTAAGTGAAGCGGCGGAAAATAAAACCTACAGCAGGCCACCCATGGCCGCATTTTCCAGTCAGATGCAGGACGCCCTGCTGGGCAACGATAAATTCGAAAAGCCGGTCTGGAATCTGCACGATGCGCTAAATCTGCCAAAATGGCTGGATGCGTCTGTAGAGCAACGCACCCGTTACGAAACAATGGACGGCAACTTCAAGGCCAACGGCCGGGGCGGAGATCAGCAAATCGCCTTGCAAACTGCACTATGGCTACAAGCGCACATCGCTAAATTCAGGATAGGTGCGGAATTTCTCGATGCACGCGCCTTGGGCGCCGATAGTGGTTCCGGCGTGAATAACACCCACGCGGATGCAGCGGACTTTATTCAAGGTTATCTGGCCTGGGCAGATCAAAACCTGTTTTACAGCGGCATCGGCGCTGAAATTGTGGCGGGGCGGCAAACGCTGAACTTGGGCAGTCGCCGCTTAATTGCCCGCAATGCGATGCGCAACGACATCAACAGTTTTACCGGCGTAAAACTCCGGCTGCTGAATTACGATCAATGGCAATTTACCGGCTTTGTAACGATGCCGGTCAACCGCTACCCGACCGCTTCAGCTGATATTCTCAACGAGGTCCACGAGTTCGACGAAGAAGACACCCACACCTGGTTTTCCGGCGGCTTTTTGGAACTGTACAACTTGGCCTGGGGCGTCAACAGCGAAGTTTATCTATATCATCTCGACGAAGGCGACAGCATCCGCAACCCCACCCGCAATCGCCGCTATTTCACACCCGGTGTGCGATTTTTCCTGAAACCCAAGAAGGCCAATTTCGACTTTCAAACCGAAACAATCGGCCAGCTAGGCACCGTCCGTTCCAGTACTGCCGCCAGCAATGGCCGCGATTTGGAGCACGCGGCCTGGTACCAACATGCCGATTTCGGCTATACCTTCGATGCCCCTTGGTCACCGCGTTTTGCGTTGGAATACGACTATGCCAGCGGTGACGAAAACCCAAACGACAATCAAGACCAACGCTTCGACACCTTGTACGGCGCACGGCGCTTCGAGTTCGGCGCGACGGGTATGTATGGCGCATTCGCCCGCAGCAATATCAGCACGCCTGGTTACAGAATCGCCGCCGCGCCGCGCAGCGATGTGCAGCTTGGACTGAGTCACCGTTTCTATTGGCTGGCATCGGCCAGAGACAGTTGGACGGCGGCCGGTTTGCAAGATAGCAGCGGCCGTAGCGGCGATTTTATCGGCCAACAATTGGAATTGACTGCGCGTTGGGATTTCAACAGCAGCCTGAATTTCGAAACCGGCTGGGCACATTTGTTCAAGGGCGAATTCGCCAAAAACGCACCGTCGGCACCGACTGTTAAAGACGACGTCGATTACGTTTACGTGCAGAGCCAATTACGGTTTTAAACGCTTTATCATTAAGGAGAAATAGCATGTCGTTTATCGCTTTAAACCGAATTATTCTGGCCCTATCGCTGGCCGCGCTAAGCGCGATAGCGCAAGCCGAAACGACTTTAGTCGCGGTGGCGGCTAACTTTACCAAGCCAATGACGGAAATCGCCGAGGCGTTTGAAAAAGCCAGCGGCCACAGTGCCAAGCTTTCCTTCGGATCGTCCGGCAAATTCGTCGCCCAATTTGAGAACGGCGCGCCGTTTGAGGTGTTTCTATCGGCTGATGACAAAAGCCCGCTGAAACTGGAGCAATCCGGTTTGGCGGTGGCCGGCACCCGCTTTACGTATGCCATCGGCAAGCTGGTACTGTGGTCCAGCAACCCTAGTTATGTGGACGAGCAAGGCCAAATTCTCAGCAAAGGTGACTTCAAACATCTGGCTCTGGCTGATCCGAAACTGGCACCTTACGGCGCAGCGGCAGTGGAAGTCCTGAAAAGCCAAGGTTTATTGGAAAAACTGCAACCCTTATTCGTGCAAGGCGAAAACATCGCCCAAACTCATCAATTTATCAGTACCGGCAACGCCGAGCTGGGCTTTGTGGCTTTATCGCAAGTGATCGAAAACGGCAAAATCGGTTCGGGCTCCGGCTGGATCGTCCCGAAAAATCTGCATACTCCCATTCTGCAAGATGCGGTGCTGCTGAAAACCGGCGCCGAAAATCCGGCAGCGCAGGCTTTGCTGGCGTTTCTAAAATCACCGTCGGCATTAGCGATCATCGAGAAATACGGCTATGCCTTACCGGCTGTCAATTAATTTTCCACGCAATACCGTTATGAGACGGACTCCCCCCACACTTCACGAGGAATTACTATGAAAACCAGCGCACGTAACCAATTTTCCGGCACCGTTAATCAAGTCATCATCGGTGCTGTCAACGCCGAGGTACATGTTGGCTTAAAAGGCGGCGAAACCATCGTCGCCTCGATCACCAAAGAATCCGTTGAAAACTTGGCCATCGAAACCGGCAAGAAAGTCATCGCGTTGGTTAAAGCGCCACAAGTGATCGTCGTCACCGATTTCGGCGGTTACCGGATTTCGGCGCGCAACCAGCTGGAAGGCACGATAACTGACGTCAAGCCCGGCGCGGTCAACACCGAAGTGGATATTGCCCTGCCCGGCGGCGACAAAATTGCGGCTACCGTTACCAACGATAGCGTGGAAACCCTGGGGCTGCGTAAAGGCCAAACGGCCACGGCAATATTCAAGGCCGGCGCGGTGATTCTTGGCGTGCAAGGCTAATAAAATGCGCGACCCGGCCACCAAGCCGGGTTGGCTTTAACCACCGGAGGTGGTCATGCTGCTGGAAATGAATGTCAAACTGCGTCGCGGTCATTTCGACCTCAGCACGCAATGTTCGGTGGGCGACATCAGCGTTGGCCTGTTCGGGCAATCCGGCGCCGGAAAAAGCACCTTACTGGGCTTGATCGCCGGCACTATCCAGCCGCAAAGCGGGCATATCGCATTGGACGGCAAGATTTTGTTCGACAGCCGCAAAGGCATCGTAATGCCGCGCGAACAACGGCCGATAGGCGCTGTATTGCAAATCGATTGCGCCGACGCCGGCGAAACCGTGCGCGACAATTTAACCGCCACTTATTACCGAACCCTAAAACAGCGTCGGCTATTCAAACCGGACTATCTAATCAACTTACTGGAACTGGGCGCCAACCTGGATCAGCCTATCGAACGGCTCTCGGTTGGTGAGCGCCAGCGCGTCGCGCTAGCCCGTTCCCTGCTGAAATCGCCAAAACTATTACTGTTGGACGAAACCTTGGCCGCCATCGGCCATGGTTACCGCTCGCAACTGCTGCCGATTTTAAAACGCCTGCAAGACGAATTCGGCTTGCCGGTACTGTATGCCAGCCAGTCGCTGGGCGAGATTCTGGAATTGACCGATCAGCTGATCGTGCTGGAACATGGTCAGGTGCTGCGCAGCGGCTCCTTGCGCGAAGTGGCCAAACAACAAGGTATCTTGCGTTACCTTGGTATTCGCCAGATCGACAACATCTTGCCGATCAGTATCCGCAGTCACGATGTCAAGGCGGGTTGCAGTATGGCGGACAGTTTCGGTCTGCCGCTGGCATTGCCTCTACGCCCCCAGTTTGCAATCGGCAGCCACAGCCAGGTATCGATACGCGCCAACGACATCGCTCTGTCTCGGGCCTACATTGATGGCATCTCCATTCAGAATCAACTGAAAGGCCGGATCTGCGCGATCATTCCCAGCGGCGAAAGCCTGATCGTGCAAGTCGATTGCGGGGGGACTTTATTGGTGGAAATTACGCCGGGCGCCTGTCAGAGCATGGCGTTGCGGGAAGGCGACGTGGTGTATTGCCTGATTAAAACTCACGCCATCGTTTATTTGGCCGAGATGGACACCCTACCCTACCAACGCATTGTCAGCCACGGCGACGGCTACTATTATTTGAACAATGCCGACGTCGACACCCAAAGTGTTTTGGAATACCGCTACTGAATTCGGCGGTTTAAACGGCACCCAAACTGTCGCTGAGAAAAGTATCTAACTGTTGTAGCGCGATTGCTTGCCCCGCTGCAACGGCATGGTCTGCGGCAAGGTTATAACCCCAGAGGGCGAGGAATAATTTCACATCCGCCAACTCCGGATGTTTTTGCACCCCATCGAGTGCCGGTAGGCGATCCTCAGTGAAATAAATCGGCTGGCCCGGATGCTGAGCTTTCAATCCTTTCAGAACGTCAGGTTTGCTGAGCTTGCGGTCCATCCCGAAAATCCTCTCGTCGGCCAATTCAATGTTGTTGGCTCTGAGGATTTCCTTGACGAAGCGTTCTTGCTTGGTCGTAATCACACACCACAAATGCCTCTGGCCCAAGCGCCGCAATTTTTCCGCAACCCCCGGATACAAAGGATTCTTGGCTATCCAATCGGCACGATCACTAGCAATCCAATTGTCGCGAGTATCACCGAACAGCTTTTTCAAATCGTCGATGCTTAAATGGATTTCATCCAGCATCCGTTGCACTTTAGCGGCGTAGTTGGCGTAAATAGCGGCAGTGCTTTTGCCCAAATACATGAGGCGGATGATCAGAATAGCTTCGTAACCCGTCTCGATAATCGGTCGCACTTCGCGAAACTGCTCAACGATAGCCTGCGGTACCGCGTCAGGCATGTCTTTCCAAATAGTAGTGCCGGCTTTCCAGCCGGTGATCGCGGTTTCTACCGCACTGTCGCAGACAACGCCATCAAAATCCAGTGCATAAATAATCGAATCGTTCATTTGAAAGGGAAGCTAAGGTTCACGGAAGATGGCGACTATTGTAACGGATGGCGCGGCGGATAATCTTGATTGCGTCGCAAATCCCGCCAGGAATCGTGCCACTCGCAATTATCAAAACTAGAGTCGATGCCGAGTGTGATTCAGTCGCGTAACTACCTGCACTCGCCTTTGACTGGTCCAATTCTGGACTGTGTCGATTTTGCTGTCTGCCTGAGGTTTGAGCAAATATTGCGCCGGAAGTACGCGATACGAATCCCCTGACGGATAAGCTTATTTTGTCACCTGTATACTGACAGTGCCTGAATTACCAGATGTATCAGTTGCAATCGCTTTGATAACATGGTTGCCTGCTGAGATTTTTTTGGCGTTCCAGTTATAACTCAAACTACTGCTGGTCGTGGAAGCAACCAACTTGGTATCGATATAAGTCTGCACCTTGGCAACAGCGACATTATCTTTTGCCGAAACAGAAACCGCGACCAAACCACTGACTTTAGCCCCGTTCACTGGGTTAGAAATATTAACCGTGGGTGCGATCAAATCAGCAGTGGCTGTATTGCCAGTAGTGCCGCCGGTAGCATTTTGATTCTGTACGCTAACAGCCACGACAGCAGATGAACCCGTATTGCCAGCCAAATCGATTGCGGCAGCAGTTAGGCTAACGTTGCCATTGGCTAGACTACTGGTATCCCAACTAAATTGATAAGGCGCGACACCGTCGGTTCCGACCAACTTGCCATTGGCAAAAAGCGAGACTTGGCTGACGGACACATTATCGCTAGCGGACACCGCTACAGAGGCCAACCCACTAACCACACTACCGGCACTTGGCGACATAATAGCCGCTGTCGGTGCTTGAGTGTCCACTGAAACGGTATTGATAGCTGTTTTTATTGCATTAGCCGCGTTGATTCGCCCATAGCCGTAGTTCAAGTCAAAATTAACACCGGAGACCTTATCGGCAGAACTTTTCAATATTTTCTCGACATTGTCAGGCGTAAGTTTGGGATTGGCTGCCTGAATCAGTGCGACAACACCAGCGGCAACAGGAGTGGCGAGCGAAGTACCGTACCAAGCAGCATAAGTTCCGCCTTTATTGGTCGTCGCGATGGATACGCCCGGTGCGGCAACATCAATGTATTTACCGAAATTCGAGAAGCTTGCTTTCACATCGTTGGTATCTGTAGCGGAAACAGCAATCAGATTTACATTATCTGCAAACCCAGGGTCCAAACCATCATTGCCGGCAGCCACCAATACCAAACCGCCTTTACTGCGCATGTATTGAGCAGCAGAGACTACTGCAGCACTATCGCTTGCGGCATAGCTAAGGTTAGCGACATCAGCACCATTATCCGCAGCCCAGCTCAAGCCTCGTGCAACATCACTCCAATAGGCATAACCACTGGCATCATTTGTAATTCTGATAGGCATGATTTTGGCGTTCCACGCTACGCCTGCCACACCACTGGCATTGTTGGTAACAGCAGCGGCGGCACCCGCCACGGCAGTACCATGTCCATTAATGTCAGTAGTCACCGAACCACTATCTACCGCGTTCCAGCCAGGCACTATATGTGCCGCTAAATCTGGATGTGACCCATCTACCCCACTATCAAGTATCGCAATGGTAATGCCGTCTGCTTTTGAGACATCCCATGCGTTAGGGCTCTGAATTTTAGACAAATGCCAGGCGTTGGCAAATTGTGGGTCGTTCGGAATAGCACTCAATGGCACAGCCATATCGAATTCGGCAAATTCGATATGGGGATTTTTTGACAAGGCCCGCACCACAGCTACTTCAGCATTTTCCGGGACATTGATGACATGAATAGCCGAACTACCGATCTTTTCTGCAATATTACCGCCGTTGAAATGAAGCACTTTTTCAAACTCGGTTTTTGGTAACCCTGCCTTGGGTTGAACTAAAATCTGTCCCGATTTCCACGTTTTGCCGGCTGGTAAATTCGTTGCGGTATTCGGAAAAGCTTGCCCATAAGCAAATCCGGTAGGCAAACTGAACAAACTGACAACCACAACATCCTTAACTCTTAACATTACAATCCCATTCATATAACAAAGAGGCCATTGTAAGAGGCTTAGGGCAAATACTTTATTAAGAGCACATTAAAACTTCTGGGGAACATACGCGAGTTGTCTCGCAAGGATTTGTTTAGCCGACTTGTACAATAAAAAACAGGGGCGGAATACACCCCTGTTTTTTATTGCCTTTACGATACCGCCAACAAAACTGTTGGCAGTTTTCCGAATACGAAGGCTACTTACTGACGAGAATACTGACGGTACCGGTTTTATTGGCGGTATCGGTGGCAACCGCTTTTATCGAATGGCTGCCGGCAGCCACTTTCTTGACATTCCAGCTATAGCTCAAGGTTTTGTTAGTCGTAGACGACACCAGCTTGTTATCGATATAAAGCTGCACTTTAGCGACGGCAACGTCGTCATTAGCAGCAGCAGAGATACTCACCACGCTACCACTCAGTTTCGCACCGTTAATCGGGTTAGAAATAGTCACGGTTGGCGCCGCTTGATCCGTGGTGCTTACCGTGGTTTGATTTTGTACGTTCACAGTCACGGCGCTTGATGAACCTTGGTTTCCGGAAGAGTCAGTCGCCACCGCCGTTAAATTGATATTGCCGTTTGCCACAGTCGTGGAATCCCAACTAAATGTGTAAGGCGCAGTGCCATCTGTTCCGACCAATTTACCGCCTGCGTAAAATGAAACCTGGCTTACGGCGACATTATCGTTAGCATTAACGGCCACAGAGGCCAAACCACTTACCACAGCGCCAGCGGTTGGAGATGAAATGGCAGCGGTCGGCGCGAGAGTATCTCTAGCCACTGTATTGAGCGCTAATTGCACAGCGGTGTTAGCATTGATACGTCCATAGCCATAGTTTGGATCAAAATTAACGCCGGATACTTTATCGGCAGAATCTTTTAGCACTTTTTCAACATCCGCAGGCACCAAATTGGGATTTGCCGCTTGAATCAACGCGACCACACCCGCCGTGACCGGGCTAGAAAATGAAGTTCCGTTCCAATTGGCATATCCGCCACCTCTGAGCAGGGTGGCAATAGAAGTGCCGGGAGCGGCGACATCAATAAAGGCGCCAAAATTGGACCAACTGGCTTTCGCATCATTCCAATCGCTTGCTGAAACAGAAATCATGTAGGGATTATCGGTATATCCGGGATCGACTCCGTCGTTGGCGCCTGCAACAACCACTAATCCGCCTTTGGCATTCATATACTGCGCTGCCGATGACACGGCCGAACTAGCACTCACACCGTAGCTAATATTCGCGACATCGGCACCATTATCTGCCGCCCAACTCAAACCCCGCGCTATATCACTCCAATAAGCGTATCCCGTAGAATCGTTAGTAATCCTCACCGGCATCACTTTAGCATTCCAGGCCACGCCGGCAACCCCCACAGCGTTATCGGTGACAGCCGCTGCAGTACCGGCAACAGCCGTACCATGACCATTGATGTCAGAGGTATCTGAGCCGCCGTCCACAGCATTCCAACCCG
The DNA here is from genome assembly GCF_033949435.1 of Methylomonas defluvii. Lineage (NCBI taxonomy): Bacteria > Pseudomonadati > Pseudomonadota > Gammaproteobacteria > Methylococcales > Methylococcaceae > Methylomonas > Methylomonas defluvii. Next base: position 130,254 of record NZ_JAXARY010000006.1, read on the forward strand.
GAATCATATGATTGGCCAAATCCGGATGCGAACCATCAACACCGCTATCCAATACTGCTATCGTAATACCATCGGCTTTGGAAACATCCCAAGCCCCAGGCATTTGTATTTTTGCTAAATGCCACGCCCCGGCAAAGTTCGGATCATTCGGGGTAGTCGTGCTCATGGGCTGAACCATATCCAACTCAGCGAACTCGATATGGGGATTTTTTGATAGCGCCCGCACCACCGCTTCCTCCGCTTGCTCTGGAACGCTAACGATATGAACCGGCAAATTACCGATTTTTTCACTGCTTTTACCTTGATTGCCACGCAGAATTTTTTCAAACTCCGCATCCGACAAACCGGCATTGGGTTTAACTAAAATTTGCCCTGGTTTCCAGGTTTTGGCGACGTTACCAGCGGAGGCTGGCAACTGTTGCATATCCTGGTTTATTAGCAAAATTTCCTGGTCGAGCAAGTATTTATCAAGATAAATGATTGCAGGCACTGCCAGCAACGCAACGCCTAAAGTGATGTATAAATTTTTTTTGTTCATGACTGTTCCCCTCGTTTTTATTTTGAATGTCCAAATCTTAAACACCTCATCCTTGGCTTCTTGCCTTGAGGCTTTCTGAACGTAAGCTAATTTGAATGTTATGAATCAGCTTTCTGCTTGGAAGAAAGTCTAAAAAAACTGGGCTGCCATTACTGTGACTTTGCTTTCAGAATCACCATAACAACAATGGGGTAACACCTGTTGCTAAAGCTACCAGACAATTTCTGGAAAAAAAAACGCCGGTTTAACCGGCGTTTTTTAGGTGTGTAAACAAATCGGACAATCAGACTTTGCTTTTACGTGACAAACCCATGCCCAACAAGCCCATGCCCAGCAAAGCTAAAACGCTTGGCTCGGGCACGCTGCCTTGACCACCGCCACCGCCGTCGCGTGTATAGTTACCGATCAGGAAGCCACTATCCGAGCAACCTGCACAACCCGCCGTACTTAGTGATTGCAAATGCGCACCCAATTGACCGGCAGGTAACGTAGCTTCCGAGCTCTGTAGTGCTGCTGCGGAATAAAAGTCATCCAAAGTCCAATTACGGTTTAAGGTTGCGGTAAACGACAAATTCACGGCATTAGTGACGTTGTTTCCGTTACCTGGCGGATCAACAGCTTCAAAAAGAAACGTGGGATTGAAGTTCCCTCCACCTAGTGTCGATGCTGGACTGTTGATAACCCAACCCGCTGGCGAAAACCCACCAAAAAGAACATTTGCAGCATTAACCGAAGATCCCAGATTGAAATAAAACTCATCGAGCTTTGCATTTGGATGCAGAGGCGAAGCGATATCCACTGTCCAAGTAGCTACAGTGTCAAGGACATTTATGCCGACGTTGATGAACAGGTTATCCGGATTATCGGTTCTTGGATCGCCTGTTAGGCTACCCGCTACGCTAAATGAGGCCGCTTGAGCGCCTCCTCCGAAAATTGCGGTTGACGATAAAAATCCCGCCAACAGTATGTGTTTAATCGCTTTGGTTTCCATAATTCCCCCTAAATATAAAAATCTGTACAATCCTTTTGAATACTTTCTTTGGTTAAGTTTCCGTTAGGCATGCCACGAAATCATACAATTATTAAGCAAATAAGAAGCCAAGAATAATTTAAATTTATAAAACAATTGCTTAAACAAAAATCATCCTATCGAAACAATTTCAACCACCACGACCTGTAAATTTTTACGTCAGCATTTGCTTACATTATCGTGCATTACAATTCAAACCTACCTGAGCATCAACTTAAGAAAAACTGCGTCGTGGCATCAACTTAATCGGTTTTTCCCCAGGGATTTTCATTAAAGATTTTTTTGCAAATCCAACGCCAGAGCGCTTTTACAAAGCAATTTCAGGAAAAAATCCCGACGCATTGTCATAAAAATTTAACAATACCCCGAACCACAATTTTCATTTGGAAATTCAGCATTTTTGCCTGTAAAAAAAACTGACAAAACACTTGCGCTGTTGAATGTTTTGCCAGTCATGATCAATTGACCCAATCGAAAAATTGAAACTTCGTTTTTTTAATACAGAAAACCTACCTGGGAGAATGCGCCTTGGCTAGTGCTGCCCAAGCGCGGGCCTTGCGACTCGACAAATCAACTATTTCAACGATCTATGGTATAAAGCGCTGCGATTTAATCGTAGCGCTTCCATCATGCTTTGGAATACAAGCCGCGGAAGCTATGCCTAGAAAGCCAATCGGTAACGCTGTAGGTGTTAGTTAGTTTTGGATTAATAACAATATTGAGGGGGACAAATCATGATAGAACTTCTGGTAATCTTAGGGCTGGCAGTAGTCGGTTGGCTGGTCTGGAAAGGCAAACTAAAACTCAAGCCCATCGGCAAGACGCCGGAGAACAAACAGGCGACACCACCTCAACCAACTGCTTCCCGTGCAGCCAATTCCCCTTCGCAACCGAATACCGCGTCGCCAACCACTCCAATAGCGCAAGAAATCGAGACCCCGGTAGAGCCTCCCATCCAAGCGCCTGAACCAATTGCCGAACCCGCGCCACAGGCGCCAATCGTCACAGCAGTTACCGAAGAGCCGAGTACACTGACGAAAGAAGAGCCGGCAATCACAATACCGGAAGATTCAGTATTAAAACGCCATTATCTGGCAGCATTGCAAGCGGAGAAAGAGGCCCTCAGCAATCCCTATCCCACCGACTCCGTGCTGCGCCGTCACTACGAAACGCTGCACAAAATCGCATCGCCTCAGCATTCACAAGCGGTGGACGAATCAGCGCCCTCCCAGCCGGAAGCTGCGGCCCAGCCAGCCAGCCCTGTAGAAGCGGTTCGGCCTGAAGATTCGTCAGTGCAGACGCAGGACCTTGAGCAATTACGCCGCGAAATTGCAGCCGAATTGCCAACACCGCCTACCGACTCGGTGTTGAAACGTCACTATGACAGCTTACTGCAAACCAAACTGCAACAACGGCTAGCCTCACAATAGGCACTGAGAAATCTCGGCAGGTTTCAACAGCCGCCCATACGCCAGGACGCTATGGGCGGTCGTCCCGCGAAAGAGTTGCCTAGGCGGTATACCTTCAAAGCCCATTAAACTTCCTGGTAAGCCCCCAGCAAATATGGGTATGTTGGCGCTACAGATTTTTGACAATCCGATGAATAACGGTATGCTGCGCGAATGTTTGTCTATGCATCTTGATGGGGATACATAGACTTTAAGAAGCGCCATCCCAACGTTTACCACAAGCACAAGTAATTCGATAACTGACCGGCATCAGCATGAATGACATATACCAATTCTCGGCTACTAACATTAACGGCGAAACTGTCGCTTTGGCAGATTACCGCGGAAAAGTGCTGCTAATCGTCAACACCGCCAGTCGATGCGGCTTTACCCCGCAGTTCCGTGGATTGGAAGCGCTGTACCAGACCTATAAAAGCCGCGGCTTAGTGATCCTGGGGTTTCCGTGTAATCAATTCGGCCAGCAGGAACCAGGCGATAGCCAAGAAATTGCCAGCTTTTGCGAACTGAACTATGGCGTTAGCTTCCCCATGTTCGAAAAAATCGACGTCAACGGTAACCACGCACATCCGCTGTTCGAGTATTTGAAAACCTCAGCCCCGGGCATCCTGGGTTTAAATGCCATTAAATGGAATTTCAGTAAATTTCTGGTCGGCCGAGATGGCAAGGTTTTTAAACGCTATGCGCCGATAGACACGCCGGCAGGTATCAGTAAAGACATAGAACGCTTACTGAGTTTGAGCGACGCCCCCGTTAAGGCGTAGCAAAACTTTTCACCCAGTCGCCCGGCCTTACTGTACCGGCAACCGCCGAAGAATCAAGAGTACCCGCCGCCGTAGCAGCACTAACGTCGGTTATCGTCAAGATACCTTGCGACTCACCCAAACCCGCTCCCGCCGTACCACCGGCGGACGCCGAATAAATCATCAGCTTATCACCAACTCTGATTTTATCCTGGGCGCCGGCGGCAATCACGATCCGGTTGTTGCCGGCTTGTATCACCCGGGTGGTAAAGGGATAGCAGCCGAATAATTTGTGAATATCTTCACTGGCCTGCTGAATGATCTCGCTGATGGCGTGACCGGCCGACGTGGAGTTGAAACGCTCGCTACCCACCGTATAGCCGCTCGGCAGCGAGACGTCGCCCAGGATGGAATCGGTATAACGATGTTGAAACAGCAAGGCACCGCTAAAACCGTCGTAAACAAATACGTCAATCCCGACGCTGCGGCGGGCCACGAAATCCCTGACCATCGATTTTAAATCCGCCAGAGCGCCGCTACCACGCACGTATTCTGTAGACTCCACCCGAAAATCGCGAATCACGCCCGATAACACGAACTGCGCGTTCTGTTGCTTGGCAATATTCAGAATAACCGACTCACCACCACCCTCGGCAAAGCGAATCTCCGGTGCCATATCGGGCCGGCTATATAAAGAGGTGTTGGTCAGATTACGGCCGATAAAGTCGCCGGTTTCCATCAGCTGATTATTAATTTCCCTAGGGATGCCGCTGTATAAATCCTGGCTTTCGGTACCGCTGATTTGATCGGCATTCATGACCGGAAAGCCGGTGGCGACGATTTTCTTCCGATACGGCGAACCGCAACGCTGCTTATCGGACAACACAGCCAGCACTTGCACATGGTAGAGATCGGCATCCTGCCATTCGTCGACCACCTTAATATCACTAACCAGCATCGCCGAGTTATTGTTGCGTTTGAGCTGCAAGGATGCCTGATGCACCGCATCGTCGATAGCAGCGCGACGGGCTGCTTCGATACCGCCGCCAACGATTGGTGCACTGCCTTGCACGCTAACCTGGTGGCCGGACACGGCAACGCCATTCTCATCGCCGCGCCGCTTACTATTGCCGCTGCTGCATGCAGCCAGCAAGGCGATCAGTAACACTGTTAGCAAGCTTTTATAAGGCACTATAAAATCCGTTGATCAACAAATACTGAAATATCGTTCGTAAACCCGTGTTGGCAATCCATTCCACGTCGTAAAGACCGGCTTCAAGCAAGGTATCGTCTACGACATTGGGCTTTTTGGAAAAGCCTGCCACATAATATTGATCGCTACAATCGCGTGTCCCGCAGGCCAGGTTGGCGGAGGTCACCGTTGCTGTTTTATAACCCAACCGCGTAAACGCCAGCTTATTATCTTCCTGCAGACACTGGCCAACGACATAGGTATCGCCGGACATACATTGGTAAAAACGCGGGCTAAGACGCAATTCCAGCGTTGTTTTTAAATTGTCTCTGACAGTCCGATAATCGGCGGCACGCGCTTCGCGTAAATAACTATCCAGATAAACCCGGTAGACCTCGTCACGCATCACTTGAGCGCCGACCGTGGTTTGATTGCCCAATTTTTCTTGATACAGCAAATCCGCCAAGCCGCGATAGGCATCCAGTTTGGCAGCTTGTTGCGCTTGTAACCAGCGTTGATTGACCGCCAGCTTGCCGCTATCGTCGAAACGGCTATAACCGCTAGCGCGCAGGGTTTTGCCGGCTGACTGCGACGGCGCCTCGGCACTTTTACCGCCCACGGACGCGCACCCCGTCGCGACTGCCATGATCAACAGCAAACAGATTGTCTTAAACGCTTTCATAACCCCTCCTCCTACTCGCCTAAGTCATCGACTACTTGGGCTTTTTCTTGAGGGCGGATGACAAATTATGCCCTTGAGCCGCTTGAAATTGCTTTCAGCAAATCGCGGCAAAAACTAACCGTGCGTCTTGTCGCCAGCCACTGACCAGAGTTTTTCCAGCTGATACAGTTCGCGGGCCTGACCGGTCATCACATGCACGATCACATCACCCAAATCCAACAAAATCCAATCGGAACTTTGATCGCCTTCCAATCCTAGCGGCTGCTGCCCCTGCTCCTTGACCTTTTCCACTACATAATCACACAGCGATTTGGCGTGCCGAGACGAGGTACCGGTGGCAATGACCATATAATCGGTAATACTGGTTTTGCCACGCACATCGATAGTCTTGATGTTAAGGCCTTTGCGGTCGTCGAGCTCGGTTTCGACCAGCTTAAGTAATGCTTCTGTTTGCATTCAATTTCCTGTGTGATGAATGAGGGGTTGATATAAATGATGCCTGCGAATCAATTCGATGACCCGGTCGGGCAGTAAAAATTGTGGATCGCGTCCGGCCGCCACCAGTTCGCGGATTGCGGTAGCGGAAATCGCCAGCGCGGTGACTTCCTGGAAGGTTAACAGTCCTGCATTCTGCCGGCTTAATTGGGCTCGGTCTTTGGCGATTCGTTGTTGTAAAAACGCCGATAGCGCCGATCCGGCATAGCCGGGTCGAGTCATCACCACGATGTGCGCATAATCGAATAAACGTTGCCATTGATGCCAGCGCTCCAAACCGGCAAAGGCATCGGCGCCGATAAACAACAGCAAAGGCGTATCGCCCATTTCGTTGCGTAAGGAATGCAGCGTATCCACCATATACGATGGCCCCGCCCTATCCAACTCGCGCCGATCAACGCTAAAGCCGTGAGTATCGGCGACGGCGACTTCCAGCATTTGCAAACGCAGGTGCGCCGGCACGTCGGGTTCGTCTCGGTGCGCCGGCATCCGGCAAGGAATCAAGCGCAGCTGCTCCAATTCAAACAGCTCTTTCACTTCCAGCGCGGTGCGCAAATGGCCGTAATGGACCGGATTAAACGTGCCGCCGTAAACCCCGATCATTATTGGCGGATATGCCCGTCGCCCAACACGATAAATTTCAACGAGGTCAAACCATGCAAGCCAACCGGGCCGCGCGCGTGCAACTTGTCGGTGCTGATACCAATCTCCGCACCCAAACCGTATTCAAAGCCGTCGGCAAAACGGGTAGAAGCATTGACCATCACCGAGCTGGAATCCACTTCCCGCAAAAAGCGCCGCGCCAAGGTGTAATCCTCGGTGACGATGGCCTCGGTATGAGCCGAGCTGTAAGTATTGATATGCGCTATCGCCTCGTCGATGTCGGCGACAATCTTGATGGACAAAATCGGCGCCAGATATTCGGTATGCCAATCTTCTTCAGTCGCGCGTACAGCGTTTTTGATCAAGGAACAGGTTTTCAAGCAACCGCGCAGTTCCACGTTTTTGGCCGCATATTGTTCGGCCAAAATCGGCAACACGGTCGCGGCAATGCTTTCCGCCACCAACAAAGTCTCCATCGCATTGCAAACGCCGTAACGATGGGTTTTCGCGTTCATCGCTATCGCCACGGCCTTATCAAGATCGGCCTTACCGTCGATGTAGACATGGCAAATACCATCCAGATGTTTGATGACCGGGATGGTGGCTTCGCCACTAATCCGTTCGATCAGGCTTTTGCCGCCACGCGGCACGATCACGTCAACATAATCCTGCATCGTAATCAGCTCGCCGACTGCGGCCCTATCTGTGGTTTCCACCACTTGCACCGCTTGCTGCGGCAAACCGGCAGCCGCCAAACCGCTGGCGATGCACACCGCAATCGCGCGATTGGAATGAATCGACTCGGAACCGCCACGTAAAATACAGGCGTTGCCCGACTTCAAGCACAAGGCCGCCGCATCGACAGTAACGTTAGGCCGCGATTCGTAAATAATCCCGATCACACCCAAGGGCACGCGCATTTGCCCCACCTGAATCCCGCTGGGCTGATAGTTAAGATTGGTAATTTCCCCAACCGGATCGGGCAGCGCGGCAACCTGCTTCAGGCCTTCTATCATGGCTTGGATGCGGGCTGGTGTCAGTTCCAGACGATCCAGCGACGCCGGATCCATACCGTTCTGTTTGCCGGCTGCCAGGTCTTTGCGGTTTTCGCTGGCTATCTCGGCGCTACCGGCGGCGATAGCCTCGGCAATTTTCAATAAAGCGCTATTTTTCCGCCCGCTCTCGGCCTTGCTGATCTCGCGGCCGGCCGCTCTGGCCTGTTGCCCCAATTGCTGCATGTACTGTTTAACGTCCACAATTATCGACCCGATGAATTGGAAAAGCCGGCATTATAGCAAGCCGGGCCAAGTTACAACGAATGCGGCAAATTCAGCGCCCGTTCCCGCCATAGATTCGACCCTGCGCGACAGGCTTAAATGCGAGCACTTCCCATTGCCAAGCCAGAACCGAGCTCGTAGACTGCAACCCTGGATTAACACCCACTTTATTCAAAGGTACCCTGAAATGAGTCAGCTTTTTTCGCCGTATTCCCTCGGCACGGTTACGCTGCCCAACCGTATCGTCATCGCGCCGATGTGTCAGTACTCGGCAGTCAACGGCGAAGCCAGCGATTGGCATTTAATGCACCTGGGCAATTTGGCGATGTCCGGCGCCGGCTTGTTGATTATCGAAGCCACGGCCGTGGAGCCGGAAGGCCGCATCTCACCGGCCGATCTCGGCCTCTGGTCGGACGACACCGAAGCCGCTTTGGCCCGGGTGTTAACTGCGGTGCGACAATATTCGCAGATACCCATAGCGATTCAGCTGGCGCACGCCGGCCGCAAGGCCTCCACCGCCGCACCCTGGGACGGCGGTGGCCTAGTCAATATCGAACAGGGCGGCTGGCAGACCGTGGCACCGTCGGCACTCGCTTTCATGCCGGACGACCCCGCGCCGACTGCGCTCGATGCCAGCGGATTGCAACGCATGGTGCAGGCGTTTGTATCTGCGGCAAAGCGCGCGCATAAGCTAGGGCTCGATGCCATCGAGATACACGCCGCCCACGGCTATTTGCTGCACGAATTTCTCTCGCCCTTATCCAATCAGCGTGACGACGAATACGGCGGCTCGCTGGAAAACCGGATGCGTTTCCCGTTGGCGGTATTCGACGCGATGCGGGCTGCCGTGCCTATGCAAATGCCTATCGGCGTAAGAATTTCCGCGACCGATTGGGTGGACGGCGGCTGGGACTTAGCGCAAAGTGTGATCTTTGCTAAAGCCTTGCAAGCACGCGGCTGCGCATTTATCCACGTCTCCAGCGGCGGCCTATCGCCTTTGCAAAAAATCCCGGTCGGCCCCCATTACCAAGTGCCGCTGGCGGCGAGCATCCGCGCCGCAACCGGCCTGCCTACCATCGCTGTCGGCCTGATCACGGAAACGGAAGACGCCGAAGCTATCGTCGCCGACGGCCAGGCTGATATGGTGGGTTTGGCGCGCGGCATACTCTACGATCCGCGCTGGCCCTGGCATGCCGCCGCCAAACTGGGCGCGCAAGTCGCAGCGCCGCCACAATACTGGCGCTGCCAGCCGCGCGAACAAAAGGCTTTATTTGGCGACATTCGCTTTCGGCAGCGCTAAGACTTTGAATAGCTTAACCAAGTCAATCAGTCACATAATAAATTCGCCCATGCAGCTGTAGCCGGCTGTATTTAAACATTGGATATTCATGCGTTTTTTAGGCACTGCAAACCCCGCGTTTCTAAAACTGTTAACTTTTCGCGTGCTCATCGTGCTGGCCTATCAAATCGTGGCGATTGTGGTGGGCTGGCATATCTACGAACTGACGCACGACCCGCTGGCCTTGGGTCTGATAGGCCTGGCCGAAGTGGTCCCGTATTTTTGCAGCGCGCTGTTTGCCGGTTACGCTGTCGATCATTACTCACGGCGCTGGTTTGCGATTTCGGCCTGTATGCTGCTCTGTCTCAATGCCCTGACCTTGACCGCGGTCGCGGCGCATTGGATTCCCGACAATCCGGTCGTTTTGATTTACGGCTCCATAGCCGTCACCGGCGTGGCACGCGCCTTTATCGGCCCATCTTACAGCGCACTGTTCGCCTTGGTTTTGCAACGCGAACACTATGCGCGGGCAGCAGGCCTCGGGAGCTCGGTGTTTCAGTTTGCTCTGGTAGCCGGCCCGGCACTGGGTGGCGTTCTGGTCGGCTGGGCCGGTAAGACTGTCGCTTACGGCACATCCGGTGGTTTATGCGTACTGGCCGCGCTGGCTTTGCTGTCCTTACGCATCAAGGAACCGCCAGCGGCGGAAAGCGCGCCGATTTTTACCAGTATCGCCGAAGGTTTGCGTTTTGTATTCAATAACCAGATCATCCTGGGCGCGCAGTCGCTGGATATGTTTGCCGTGTTGTTTGGCGGCGCGGTCGCCATGCTGCCGGCCTTCATTCACGACATATTTCATTACGGCCCGGAAGGTCTGGGGATTTTACGTGCAGCGCCCGCCGTTGGCGCGGTGATGACCGGCTTGTTTCTAGCCCGGCATCCCCTCAACAAGCACGCCGGACGCTGGTTGCTGATCGCCGTAGCCGGCTTTGGCTTTTGTATGATCGGCTTTGCGCTTTCGACGAACTTCTGGGTGGCAGGCCTAGCTTTACTATTTTCCGGAATTTGCGACGGGGTATCGGTGGTGATGCGTACCACCATCATGCAATTGGCCACGCCGGATACCATGCGCGGCAGAGTCGCGGCGATCAACGGCATATTCATCGGCTCGTCTAACGAACTCGGCGCGTTCGAATCCGGGGTTGCCGCGCGACTGCTGGGCTTGGTGCCGTCAGTAGTGTTTGGCGGTGGTATGACGCTGTTGGTGGTGGCGGTTACGGCTAAATGCGCGCCTAAACTACGCAGGCTGGAGCTTAATCAGCTCCAGTAATCTTCGTGTCAATTGCCCAAAACAGCGGTTTTATTCAGACTTTTTTCCGCGCATCAATAAAAAACCCGCGCCAATCGTGGCTACCACTAAAACCACCGTTAAGATCGGATGTTGATAAAACATATCAAAAAACGCACCGGTGCTTTGCGATGTACCTCTGTAATACGGCCCCATAATTCCTCCCACATTATCAATTAATGATTTGCTCGCAGCCAATACGACTTCTGAGGTACCAAATCTACCCTGGAAATCAGCGTTGTCCAATTTTGTGAGCACTGAAAGCGCTTGCACTCCTTCCTATCATGATCGAACCGAGCTCCGCCTGGGTTTGGTCGAACACCTCACCCAATTCAAAGCTATGCATTAAAATTTATTACGGCTGCACAAGCTCGACTCAATTGAAAGCAGCCAACGCTTCATTACAAACCAATTATTGAGGTGTTTATCCTGCTCATCTGAGCACACTAGCGCCTTTAAAAAGGACGAGCAAACTGCACCAGCCCAACTATCAGCTGAGGTAATCTCGCACAGCCCGCCGAAATCGATCTGCCAATTTACGCTTTAATAATCCCCGAGTATTAAAAATACTGAACTAAATGCGATTGTTTACCGTCAATTCACACGAGAAGCCTTTACCAAAATAAAAAATATCCTGATAACACGGAAATGATGCTCACAGATTATTCCGAGTGTCGACGGTTTTCGACTTACTTAAATGTATAGATTGCAAGGGGGACGCATGAAAGAAAAATTACGTCAAATTATGGACTTTTTCCTGTTAGGCGTTTTCGCGGTTTTACCGATTTTGGTTGTCATCCAAATCGTGGTGCTGATAGAGCGCTTGTTACGGGATACTTTTTTAAGTGTCCACGGCTATTATGAAAATTATTGGATAACCTTGTTATTATTTGCCGTTACGATTTTAGGTTTAATATTCCTAGGCTTCAGAATTAGAAACGGCAAAACGCATATGTTTTCCGTATTGGAATCTTATCTAGAGAAACTGCCCGTCTTGCGTACCGTTTATCGAGTTAGCAAAAAGCTCATCGGCATATTTTCCGGAGACGGCCAGGATAAACCACGCGAAGTCGTTTATGTCGAATATCCTAAAGACGGCGTTTGGGTTCCTGCTTATGTCACTAATAAACTGGATAGGCTTTATGTGCTTTACGTCCCCACCTCGCCAAATCCGACATCAGGATTCACAGTAATGGTTGATGAATCCAAGATCGTCAGATCGACGATGAGTTTTGAAGAGGCATCCAGCTTTGTCATCAGCGTCGGCGTTGATTTTGCGAAATTGCACGATGCAGCCTCAAAACTGCTGCCCATAAAATAATAAAAAAATATTTTTTACTTCACTTTATGATCGGAAAATAGTCTTAAAACCAAAAGGGTCCGCTATGAAAATGCTAAGTTTTAGTTTTATATTGGGATTAGCTCTTCTGTATTTCATGAATCTGGCAATCTTAAAAACCGCCATACTCAGCTCCGAATGGAGTATTCACGCCGGCACACGATTCTTAGTGGGCTTTTTTATCATGGGCGTGAGCTATTTCTACGCCAAATCGTTAAGCTTTAAGACTACCCTAAAACTGATCCTTATCATTGTTACATTGGATTACTTATACGATTACTATATCGAGGCTTATCGCTTAAACTTCGAAATAATATTGCATGGCATTTATATGTTGGTATGGGGCGCTTTGATGGGTTATCTGGCAGCAAGATATTGGCAAAATCGGCAGTAAAACCTTCTGGTCACCACTAAACAAAATGAATGCTGTTATCGACATCATTCAAAATTATATTGAATATACCCCGACCCTCATATTCGGCATTTTGTTAGTAGCCGGCTTTAATATTCCGGTTTCGAAAGACGGCATATTGTTTATTGTCGGGGCTGTATAGAGATTATCGCCAATAAGCTGATCGGCATCGAACAAGCCCAGTCCGACTACCAAGATCAAAAGGTATCGATATGACCATGATGAGCGCTTTTGGTCATACTCGCATCCGTGAGTGGTTATTGAGCAGCTTTACCGTAAAAGTGCTGATGAATAGTCACAAGCCGCTGTTGTTGCGGCTAGCCCCGCAGCACGCGGCTTCGTCAATCCTGGAATGACGATGCGGTTGAATTTTTTTATAATCAGGGAAATTTAATTGGCAGGCTTCATTCACTTAATCAACGTTACTTGGACAAAAGGACCTATATGGCATTGCCGGACCCGTCACTGCAAAGCAGGAATTTGCCTTTGGATTTTTTTAGAGGTTTGGCGTTGATGGTGATTTTTATTAACCACATGCCGGATAACCCTTGGTTTTGGTATACCCCTTCTCGATTCGGCCTCAGCGACGCAGCAGAAGTGTTCGTGTTTTCATCCGGCTTTGCCTCCGCGCTGGCCTACGGCCGCTGCTTTGAACGCGCCGGACTCTGGCTGGGACTGGTTCGCGTCCTGCACCGATGCGTGCAAATTTACAGCGCACATCTGGCTTCTTTTGTACTGCTGGCTGTGGTTTGCGTCGTTGGTAATCGCTGGGTGCCGGAAATGGATGATATTCAACGTCTGAACATAACCTATTTTTTCGACGCCACCCAACAAGCGCTGTATGACTTGTTCACCTTGGCATATGTACCCAATTATTTCGACATCCTACCGCTGTATCTACTAGTGATCGTTTGGCTGCCTATATTCTGGCTAGTATCCCGTTTGCATGTCGGTATGGCTTTAGCGTGTTCGGTCACCCTGTATTGGGCCAGTTATTACTACGGATGGGAACTGAGTGCCGACCCAGTGAGTGGACGAAAATGGTATTTCAATCCCTATAACTGGCAACTGATGTTTTTTACCGGTTACGCCTTCGGCGCCGGCTGGGCCAAGGTCAGTGTAAAACACGGCTGGCTGTTAGCGGTTTGCCTCGGGCTAGTCCTGGTTTCAATTCCTTTGGAGCATGAGGCCACGTATACCCGGATTAAATTCTGGGGCGAGCTTCGCGCTAACTTGACGCCCTGGCTGGACAAAAGTCATTTGGGGGTGTTGCGTTGGTTGCATTTACTCGCGCTGGCTTATCTGATGTATCGCTTGTGCCATTGGCGATCACAATGGCTACACAGTCCGGTGCCGCGTGCCGTTGTCATTATGGGTCAACAATCTTTACCGATTTACCTGTGTTCCATGGTGCTCTCGTATGCGGGGGGCATCTGGCTGGACCACCTTGGGCGCGACGAATGGTCCGCTGCGGCCTTGGTCAATCTCAGCGGCTTAGGACTGATGTTGCTGGCCGGCCAAACGATGTCCTGGCTGGATACTAAGCCCTGGAAAATTTCTCAGCCGGAAAGATTCGCCCAAAGCGATAACAGCTATTATTTCGAGCCATTTATACCCCGGTATCGCTGGGTTAACCAAGCTTTAGCACTGCCCTGCTTGATCGGTTTAGCCGCGCTGCCAGCGATGTTGACCCACTCACAACCGTCCGGCATTGTGGCCACGCCAGACCTTGCCGTGCAGTTACGGGAGCCTGATAAGGAGGCTTTACAAACAGTGGAAACGCTGTCACCAGAAACCGAAGCCGATAAAGTGATCGACAGCCGGCAACAGCTTTAAACGATTTTAAGCTCATGGAAGCCCAAGCCGTTCATCAGTTTTTCTTGCAGTTAATGGTTATTCTGCTGACCGCTCGGCTGTTTGGCGAATCGTTCGCGCGGCTTAAAAGCCCACCAGTCGTAGGCGAACTGTTGGCCGGTGTTCTTCTTGGCCCCAGTTTTCTGGGTTGGATGGAACCTAGTCAGGTCATCAAATTATTGGCGGAAATCGGCATCATTTTGCTGTTGTTTGAAGTCGGGCTGGATACCGACATACGCCAATTAGCAAAAAGCGGTTGGCAGGCTTTGTTCGTCGCGGTCAGCGGCTTTCTGTGGCCATTCGTGTTCGGTTTCAGTCTCAGCCATTGGCTGTTTGATCGTAACTTGCTGGAATCGCTATTTATCGGCGGCACCCTGACCGCCACCAGTATCGGTATTACTGTCCGCGTGCTTACCGATTTAAAACGTCAGCACAGCCGGGAAGCACAGGTGGTATTGGGCGCGGCGGTGATTGACGACATACTCGGCGTCGTGCTGCTGGCCGTACTGTACGATTTTTCGCAGGTCGGACAAATCAACGCAGCCAATGCCCTGCAAGTCATCGGCTTTATCGCCATGTTCTTTGTTTTGGCGCCGTTGTTTGCTAAAGCTATTTCCTTGCTGATCCGGCAATTTGCCAAAATCAGCCAGACCGACGGACTCATCCCCACGCTGATTGTCTCTCTTGTGCTGTTTTTCGCCTGGTTAGCCCACGAAATGGGCGCCCCGGAATTGTTGGGCGGGTTTGCCGCGGGACTAGCGCTTTCACGGCGCTTTTTTCTGCCGTTTGCTATGGCGTTGCATGAAGATCCGGATTTTACCGGGCGTATCGAAGCTCAGATGCGGCCTATCATCCACTTATTCGTGCCGATATTTTTCGTGATGGTCGGGCTTTCGTTGAATCTGCGTGAAATCGATTGGGCCTCGCCGTTCATATGGTGGTTTTCCGCCAGCCTGTTGGCTGTGGCTATACTCGGTAAAATGCTGGGTGCCTTAGTGCTGCGAGGACCTTGGACTGAGCGCCTGGCTATCGGTATTGCCATGGTTCCACGCGGCGAAGTCGGCCTGATTTTTGCCGAGCTCGGCCGCACATCAGGTATTATGGTCAACGAAGTTTACGCGGCGCTGATTATTGTCATAGCCATGACCACCCTGTTTGCGCCCATGTTATTAAAAGGTTTTTACCGCTACGTGAAATAAGTCGATTGCTCTATTTCTTAGCGGTATTAACCTAGGTCGACGGGGCAAACCAACGTCGTCCACGGAGCGAACCATGCTAGAACACGGAGATACCGGACGCCTGCATATCGTCTTGATCAGCATCCACGGCCTGATACGTGGGCATGATTTGGAATTGGGCCGCGACGCCGATACCGGTGGGCAGACCAAATATGTCGTGGAATTAGCCAAAGCCTTGGCGAAACAGCCACAGGTCGAGCGGGTGGACTTGATTACCCGGCGCATCGTCGACAGCGACGTCAGCGACGATTACGCAGAAGCCGTCGAAGCATTGGCGGAAAACGCGCAGATCGCGCGTATCGATGCCGGTCCGGAAGGCTATATCCGCAAAGAAGAGCTTTGGGATCATCTGGACAGCTTCGCGGATAATCTTTTGAGTTGGCTGCATCGTCAGCCACGCTGGCCGGATGTGTTGCACAGCCATTATGCCGACGCCGGCTATGTTGGCGTGCGACTGGCGCATTTGACAGGTTTGCCGTTGATTCATACCGGCCATTCCTTGGGGCGGGACAAGTGCCGTAGGTTGTTGGCACTGGGCCTGGCAATGGAGGAAATCGAGCAGCGTTATCACATTTCCCGGCGCATTAATGCGGAAGAAGATACGCTGAGCAATGCCGAGTTGATCATCACCAGTACCCGCAACGAAATCGAAGACCAATACGAACTTTACGATTACTACACCCCGGAGAAGATGGCGGTCATTCCGCCCGGCACGGACCTCCAGCAATTTCACCCGCCCAGCGCCAAAACCGCGGATTCGGCGTTTGCCGTATCACTCAATAAATTCTTGTACGAAGCGGATAAGCCGATGATTTTGGCCTTGTCCAGACCCGACGAACGCAAAAACATTGTCACCTTGTTGGAAGCCTACGGCGAATCGCCGCGTTTACAGGCGATGGCTAACCTGGTGATCGTCGCCGGCAACCGCGACGACATCCGGGAAATGAACGACGGAGCGCAAGGCGTGTTGACCGAATTGTTGCTGGTGATCGATTGTTATGATCTGTACGGCCAGGTTGCGCTACCCAAGCACCACAGCGCGGACGAGGTCGCGGAGATTTATCGTCTGGCGGCGGCAGCCAAGGGGATTTTCATCAATCCAGCCCTGACCGAACCGTTTGGACTGACACTGCTGGAAGCGGCCGCCAGCGGCCTGCCGCTGGTGGCCACCGAAAACGGTGGCCCGGTCGACATCATCGGCAACTGCCATAACGGGTTGTTAGTGGACCCGCTGGACAAAACCGCGATTGCCGAGGCCTTGCTGAGCATACTAGACAATCCCGAGCGCTGGCGGACACTGTCCGCCAACGGACTACGGAATGTCGCCCGCTATTATTCCTGGGAGGCGCATACTCAAGCCTATCTACAAAAACTGCAGCCGCTGTTGCAACATTTCGAACGTCTGCCGAAAACGCCGCCGGTGGGAAAAGTGGGCCGGCTGCGGCGGCAGGCGATTTTTACGGCGATGGACAACACGCTGTTGGGGGATGACGAGGGATTGGCACAATTCGTCAACTTGATCAGGGAGAAGCGACGAAAGTGTCTGTTCGGTATCGCCACCGGACGCCGGCTGGATGCAGTTTTGGCGATTTTGAAGCAAAAGCGGATTCCCAAGCCGGATATTTTGATCACCAGCTTGGGTACCGAAATCTATTTCACGTCACAACTGATTGCCGATATAGCCTGGAGCTATCATATCGATCATCTGTGGACGCCACAGGTGCTGCGCCGTGTTCTCAGTGGTCTGCCCGGTTTGACACCGCAACCCAAGGAAGAACAAAGCCGCTTCAAGATTTCCTATTATTACGATAGTGAGCGTGCGCCGCCGATGGACGAGATTCTGACCTTGTTGCGTCAAAAGGAATTGTCGGTGAATCCCACCCTGTCATTTGGGCAGTTTCTGGACATCGTACCGGCGCGAGCCTCGAAAGGACAGGCATTGCGATATGTTGCCCGGCAATGGAATATTCCACTAGAGCGCATCCTGGCGACGGGCGGCTCCGGCGGCGATTGCGACATGGTGGCAGGCAATACGCTGGGCGTGGTGGTCGCCAACCGCCATCGCGAGGAATTGGCGAATTTGTCCGACATAGAACAAGTCTATTTCGCCGAGCGGTCAAATGCCTGGGGCATACTGGAGGCCATCGAACATTATGATTTCTTCGATCTCTGACAAAGCTCCAGTGTCATGCAGACGCGTATCCTGATTTGCACCGACTTGGATCGTACCCTGTTGCCCAACGGCAGCCAGCCGGAATCGCCGGGTGCGCGCGACATTTTCCGGCGCTTGGTTGCGCGCCCCGAGGTGACGTTGGCCTATGTCAGCGGCAGGCACCGCGAACTGGTCGAGGAAGCCATGCTCGAATACGATTTGCCGTTACCGGATTGGATCATCGGCGACGTCGGCACCACGATCTACAGAGCGGGCTCCACAGAATGGCAGCATTGGACCGCCTGGGAAGACAATATCAACAGCGACTGGCGTGGTCTGATGGCCAAGGACTTGCGGCCCTTGTTTGACGATTTGCCGGATTTGCGCGTGCAGGAACAGGCCAAACAAAACCGTTTCAAACTTAGTTATTATCTGTCGATGCAGTGTGATACTGAGGCTTTGCGCCAGGAAATGGCTAGTCGGCTGGAGGCTCAAAACCTTGCGGCCAGCCTGATTTACAGCGTGGACGAAGCCTCGGCGACCGGTTTGCTGGATGTGCTGCCGGCCCGCGCCACCAAGCTGCACGCCGTGGAATTTTTGATGCGGCATCAGGGCTTCGATATTGGCGATACGGTATTTGCCGGCGACAGCGGCAACGATCTGCCGGTGATTGTCAGCCGGATACCGTCGGTGCTGGTCGCCAATGCTGACCGTGCCGTGGTCAAACAGGCGCAAATCTTGATTGAGCAAAACAGCAACCAGGTGGCTTTTTATCTGGCGCGAGGCGGCTTTTTGGGCATGAATGGCAATTACAGTGCGGGTATACTCGAAGGCATCGCCCATTATCTTCCGAAAACCCGGTACTGGATGATGGAGACCCATGAAGATTGATCGCAGTATGGCCGTTTTCTGCACCTTACAGTTCAAGCGTCTTGCAGACAACGGCATGATGCAACAATTGCTGCGGGGCTACTAAGCTCGCAATGGGCGCCAATGCCCATCCCAGTTTCGCATTCGTTACGCCATGTTGCCACATTAACTCGAACAGGTTACGGTCATGTACGAACAAGTTTCCCACTCGCTCTTGAACGCCATTCTGGATGATCTGAAGCCGGAGATTCGGCGCCAGGATCTTCGGCACTTCTACACCCGGCTGGGTGCTAATTTTTATGCGATTTATTCGCTGTTTTTCAACTTATATGGTCACCGCGAGGATTTCAAGGCACAAATGCTGCGACTGGTGGAAACCATGGCCAAGGGCTATATTGATCGATCCGCCGAGTTGGAACGGGTCGACATCGAACGCGAACAGAATCACAACTGGTTTCTGTCGCAGAAATGGGTGGGCATGGCCCTGTATACCAATGGTTTCGCGGACAATCTGGCTGATCTGGCCACCAAGATCTCGTACTTTCAGGAACTTGGCATCAATTTGGTGCATATCATGCCGATTCTGATGTGTCCGACCGGTAAGAGTGACGGCGGCTATGCAGTCAGCGATTTTCGGCAAATCGACGACAGGTTGGGCGATTTGAATGATCTGCGGCGGGTGGCTGAGGAATTCAGGAAACGCGATATCCTGCTGGTGTTGGACATCGTCATGAATCATACCTCCGACGAACACGACTGGGCTGCCAAGGCGGTCGAGGGCGATAAGCGTTATCAGGATTACTACTTTGTTTTCGACAATCGGGAAATTCCCGATATGTTCGAGCAGACCATGCCGCAAATTTTCCCGGAATCAGCCCCTGGCAACTTCACCTGGAATGAGAAGATGCAGAAATGGGTGATGACGGTGTTCCAGCATTATCAGTGGGATTTAAATTACAGCAATCCAGAAGTCTTCATCGAAATGCTGGATATCATCCTGTTCTGGGCGAATCAGGGGGTGGACATCCTGCGGCTGGATGCCGTCGCCTTCCTGTGGAAGAAAATCGGTTCTTCCTGCCAGAACGAACGCAATGCCCATCTGATTCTGCAACTGATGAAGGATTGCTGTCAGGTCACCGCGCCGGGCGTGCTATTCATCGCCGAAGCCATCGTCACGCCGCTCGAAGTCATCAAATATTTCGGCGAGGACGCGATCATCGCCAAGGAATGCGAAATCGCCTACAACGCTACCTTGATGGCCTTACTATGGGATGCCATAGCCACGCAAAATACCAAATTGCTTTATCAAGGCGTCAAAAACCTGCCGGCGAAACTGGAACGAGCCACTTGGCTGAATTATGTGCGCTGCCACGATGATATAGGCTTTGGCTTTGACGACAACGACATCCGGGCCGCAGGATACGATCCCTATGCGCACCGGCAGTTTCTAGTCAATTATTTCAGCGGCCAGTTCGAGGCGTCGCCAGCCAGAGGGATGGTGTTCATGCGTAACGAAACCACCGGAGATGCCCGTATCAGTGGCTCGCTGGCGTCCCTGGCGGGACTGGAGGCGGGTCAGGAAATGAATGACCAGGGCTTGATCGATACCGCGATCAAAAAGATTCTGTTATTGCATAGCCTGATATTGTCTTTTGGCGGTATTCCCTTACTTTACAACGGCGATGCGCTCGGCGTCGTTAACGATTATGGCTACCGCGACGACCCCGGCAAAAGCGACGACAACCGTTGGATACATCGCCCAAAAATCAACTGGGACCGAGCGGAATTGCGCAAAAAACAAGGCACCACTGAATTTGCCCTGTTCAATGCGATAAAAAAAATGATCGCGATCCGTAAGGAAATCTCGGCGTTCGCCGACTTCAACAACCGGGAACTGGTCGAGGTCGATAACCCGCATTTGCTGTGCTTCATTCGTTTCAATCACGACCGGCCATCGGAACGCATTTTGGTCGTCGCCAATTTCGACGCCAACCCGCAATATCTTGATTTATATCTGCTCAGGAGTCGGGGCATCGATCCTTTTGGGCAATTCGTCGATTTGTACAGCGGCGGCAAGCCGGCGCAATATGATAGGCGGATGGTGTTGCAGGGTTATCAGTTCTATTGGTTGACGGAAATATAATCATTAGATCACCCGAGATTGACTGACCATGATCGCGTATATTGGCTGAATAGCCTGTAAAATCTGTAGTGGCATTGCTAATGATGCGGATTATGTTGCCCACGCTTTTACCGTTAGCTCGAGAATAAACGGTCGCTTGTTCGATGCTAAAATCCAAGGGACGGAGCCCACCAAGCTTTAGTGATGATTATGAAACTGAACTCTGTTTTTCTCCCACTCTTACCGACAATTTCTGTCTTACTCTGCACGCTGCTGCTATGGTCGCCTGTATGTCGTTCCGCTGCAGATTTTCTGAAAGTGGATGGCGCGACTATCAAAGACAATCATGGTATGGGTAAGGAGGTTCATCTTTACGGCACCAACCTGGGTGGCTGGCGGGGGCATGAACCCTGGATGTCGCCATTAGCCGGCGCGTCAAATGAATGGGATGCGCGAAATATTCTTAACAAGCGTTTTGGTAAGGATGCCGTCTGGGAGCTCTACCAAGCTTATTGGGATTCATGGATCACGGAAACCGATTTTAAGAACATCGCCGCCGCCGGTCTCAACTGTATCCGATTGCCCATCTATGCGCTAAACCATATGGATGACGGGGGCAACTGGCGACTGGACGATACCGGTGCCATTGATTTATCCAGGATTGAGTGGACCGTCAACAAAGCTCGGGAATATGGGCTGTACACCATCCTTGATCTGCATGGTGCGCCGGGTTCACAAAACGGAGCCCATCACTCAGGCCGGCAAAACGGCAAGCTGCTTTATTCCACTCCGCTCTATCAGAATCAACTGGTAGAGTTTTGGGAAACCCTTGCCATGCGTTTTAAAGACAATGCGGGTGTAGCCGGTTATGACCTGCTAAATGAACCCTCGGAAACCTTTCCCGGCGCGATGGGGGCTGAGGTGGTCAATCTATATGATCGCCTGTATCACGCTATCCGGGCGATTGATCCCGACCATATCATCATTATGGAAGCCATCTGGTGGTGGAATACCCTGCCGAATCCTCAAGAAAAAAACTGGGAGAACGTCGTCTATTCTCTGCACTATTACCAATGGCAAAACAATGAAGACTTCATGGTGATGAAGAATGCCGTGGACGGGTGGATTCAGGACGCGAAAAAATGGGGTGCGGAATATAACGTACCGCATTTTATAGGGGAGTTCACGTTGTTCGGCAATCCCGAATCCTGGAATTACGGCCTTCAGCAATTTACAGAGTCCGGCAGCCATTGGACTACCTGGTCGTATAAGGTGTTGGGCCGCAATAATTGGGGCATGTACAACACCGCAGAGCAGAATAGCAATGTTGCCAATATTGCTACGGATGATTTCAACACGATCAAGTACAAATGGAGTCGATGGAACACACCGGACTATTTTTCGCCCAATCCTACAGTGATCGAGGCCATGCAAAAAGCAACCTTAGGCCGAAACCTGAAACGCCCCACTCAAACCGTTACCGCTAAATCAGAAAATCAGGCTGAACAAGAGATTATTTCCGGCGTTAATTTAAATATAGCGGTAACGGAATGAGCTTGAAACGGGCCGGGTTATCGATGGTGTTTGCATACCACCCTACGAGTGCACTCTTATCCTTTCCGCGAGGAGAGGAAACAGCATAACGGAAATCATCGCAGCACTGACCAGAACCGCGGCGCGATCCGGAGACATCAAGCCGGACGAGACCCCAATTTCAGTGATGATGACAATCATGGGCAGGCCGGTGGCGGAATAAAGGGCAAAAGGCAGCCTGTCTTTTTTTGATAAAACTTGATGGTAAAGCAGTATCGGAGCGCCACGAATCAGGATCAGCAGGCCCAATAAACAGATAATCTGCACGGGAACCAACGGATTCGCCCAAAGCGCACTGACATCAAATTTCATCCCGGAGACGATGAAGAAGATGGGTATTATGAAGCCATAACCGATGGCATCCAATTTCTGATGCAGAATCACGCCATGGTCGCCTTGGCTGGCAAGGCTGACCACCATGCCGGCCGCGAAGGCTCCGATCACCACATTCAGCCCGAACTCGCCGGCCAAAACCACTAATAACGCTTGGAGCGCAATGCAGATTCTCACCGGCAATTGGCCACTGCTTTGCATGGTTTGAGCCAGGAGATTGATTAAAGCAGAGGATCGCGCATTGATAGCCGTATCCGCAATCACAAAGGTAATCCCCACGAAGGCCACGATGAACACAGTATGCAAAAAGGTACTATGGGTCGGGATGATCAGTAAGGAGACAACCATGAGCGGGCCGAATTCTCCCATCGCCGCAGCCGAGAGAAGCAGCTTGCCAAAGTCCGAATTCAAAATGCCCTCGTCGCGCAGGATCGGCGCCAATATTCCCAGCGCAGTGGTCGACAAGGCGATGGCAGCCAATAAGGGCGGCGCCTGAATCAGGCCGATGGCATGCACAAAAAACATGCACACCATGGCTACCGTAAACGACAGAAACCAGCCACCAATCGCCAGCGCTAAGGGTTTGCCGTGAATTTCGCCGAGATTAATTTCCATGCCCACCATAAACAGCAAAAACGTCAGGCCTAGCTCGCCCAACATGCCCACTAAACCGTCAGGGGATACCCAATTGAAAATATGCGGGCCAATCAGCATTCCCAAAAGCATTTCCACCACCACCACCGGCATACGCAGGCGAGTGGGTAATCTGGCGAGCAAAGGCGCGAAAGCCGCCACCAAAGCAATGACAAATAGCGCTATTCGGTAAGATTCCATAACTGTCTCCTGATGGGGCGGGTTGGCAATGTGGGGAGTATCAAGCGTTTTCAATGAACCATTCACTGAATCCGTTCTTTTCGCAAATCGTTTTCCAACAACGCTTCATAAACGGGCGGGCACCCCAACCAATTCGCGATTAGCAATGCGGTAAAACAGGCGGTGAATAGCGGCAAAATCAACGCGTAATCACCGGTCATCTCGATGATTAACACAATGCCGGTCAAGGGCGCTTGCACCACGCCACTAAAATACGCCGCCATACCGACTACGGCAAATAATCTGGGGTCTACATCTAATGCGGGGAAAGCCAGTTGGGTGGACACACCGACACCCCACCCCAACAGCGCACCCAGCACCAGGATCGGCATAAAAATTCCCCCGGCCGCGCCTGAGCAGGAACTGCCAATAGTCAACACGAATCGGCTGATAAATAACAGTCCGATGGTCTGCAATGTGAGTTCTTGACCGACGAGAATATCATTCACGAAATCATGCCCACCGCCCAATAACTGCGGTGCATACCAAGCTGTGGCAGTCAACCCGCCAGCCAAGATTAGCCACCAGATCGATCTTGACCAAGGTCCCAGGGTGATCAAGCGCTGTCCCCACAATAAAGTATGGGTAAACAAGCCAGCCAACAGGGCTGATAACAAGCCCAAAGCTACGAAGGCAATGAGCTGACTAAGCGGCGCAGCAGCGACATGGGCGAAATGGAAGACTGATTGTTGCCCAAGTGCTAAGCGGCAAACCATATCAGCGGTCAGACAGGCAATGGCGGCGGTAATGAATTCAAGCGACGAGCAGCGCCTTTCAAGTTCTTCCAGTACAAAGGTCAAGCCGGAAAGCGGAGCATTGAATGCCGCCGTGAGGCCGGCACCGCCGCCGGCAGCGATCAAAATCGTATGATAGTGCTTACCATCTTTAGGCCAAATATCGGCTAACCCTTGCCCTATAGAGCTGCCCATGTGCACACAGGGACCGGCCCGGCCAACCACTAGGCCGCCAACGCTGCCAATGACCATACTGAAGAACTTGGTAAGCAGCACCCGTACCCAACGGAAGTGCCGGTGCCCAATCAATACCCCCTTAATATGGGGAATGCCACTACCGCTTGACTCGGGTGCAAATTGCCTGACCATTCCGGCTGAGATACTCACGGTGACTAGCGCTAACCCCAGAACCATGCCCATGCCAAGGTGGCTGTTCTGATGGGAAAAGTCGAAAAATTTATGTCGAAATGCTTCGGCGCTATTCATCGCAAAATGAAATGCTACCGAAGTTCCGCCGGTCAGTAAGCCGAGAACGATTGCTTGGGGTATCAAACGGTTCCGCTGCCGGTTAAGCTCCGCCGCTGACGCCGGCTGGTGTTCTGATAAGTCACATTTCAACAACCTTCTCCGGTTCAGGTGGGGGAATTTACGTTTATCGGGCTCACGACACAGTAAGTAATTTCCAATGGCCGTGAATTAGGTTGCGGCTCGGGTTTTAGATAATCCTGGTCTTTTTAAATGCATTGAGGAGCAGCAGAAATCGATCAGGCCGTTAGCATTTTAGTGATGACTCAATGTTGAAGCAAACAATGTTTGCATGAACATATTGCCGCAAAAAATCACCTATCCTAATCATGTGTATTGCGGAGACTATCGTCTTCTACAGCTTATTGTGAATGGTGTTGCCAGGGGACAGAACAACATCGCAAGAGGATATTTTGTCGCCTATTTTAGAGTATTAGGGTGTCGAGCCACTCGCCCCTGATTGCGATAATAAATGTCTGAGCAAGACAATCTATGCGGGTCCGTTTCAAAATCATGTCCGCGGATACTTCGGGTTGAATTATCGGAGCTGATTGTATAGGGATGCGACTTAGGGCAATGTACGTGCGTTTGCTTGTTACTGTCAGCAAGGCGTTTTGATTGACTAGATTGAGCTACTGGCTGCGGATTGTGCTGTTCGCAACCGAAGATACATAGCAAACTGACAAGAAATAGCACATCAACATAAAGCATGTGGCTCATAAAAACACCAAGGGTTTGGTGACGTTCGGACTAGCTGAGTAATCGCGATATTAGGTACACCATTAAAAACAACTAAACTCGGCTACCATTAGGATTCCATACTTTCCGACGCCTCGTAGACTAACAATTCCACTAAATCATTGAACTCAGTGATCAGTGTGATACCGGGCTCCTCAAGCAGTTTGGGCAACTTCGGATCGATGACGAAGGCATTGTCCGCTAGCCGCAACATTTCCAGGTCATTAAGGTTATCGCCGACCGCCCAGATCAGTTCGACAGGGGGCAGTGTTTTATCAGTCAAGAAGCAACGCAAAACATTGCTTTTACAAATGGAAGTCACTGCATCACTTTCGTCAGGCAAGAAAGCCGGATTGATTTGAAGTTGCCCATTGCAGACGCTTCCCTCGAAGGTCAAGGTATGAGCCAAGGCAAAATCAGCAAATATGCGGCGTCTGATGATATCGGCAGCAACAAAATAGCTGTCGCTGACTATGCCGACCATGAAACCGGCTCGCCTTGCCTGCTTGACGAATTCGATGACGCCAGGACGAATTTCCATTGTACGAGCCACCTGTTCGAATTGCTGCTTGTGAACAAAGCGAAACAACTCGGCTATCCGCTCGCTACGGGTTATGGCATCGTCGTGGGGCGTATCCAGCAATTGCATCAGTGCCGTTTCATTTCCGGTATTGCGCGCCAGTTCCAGCGCAAAGCGCGAGGGCGTTATGGTGCCGTCCATGTCCAGCAAGACCAGGGAGCGCCGACCCTTGCGCAAGGTCAGTACATAGTCAATGCTAGCCGCGACTTGGCGTTGGCTCTCATACATGGCTATCACCTGTTCAACGTGCAGACGTCCCGCCAGTTTGGCGCGGTTAAAAATGACGCGGCTGACTTCATTGGCCATCAGCGATAAGTCTTGCAGCGGCTGGCTATCATGTTCTAACGAACCGATATCGACTTCTGCCAGATGGGCACCGGCCAAATGCGCGTCAAGCAATAAACCGGCATCCACGCCATAACCATCTTCGAAGCTTAGCGTTTGCAGCAGGCATTTGCGCGCAGCGATGATGCCGCCCAGCGGTTGGGATAGATAAGCTAGTTCGGGAAAAAAGACCTTTAGCATCGGTTTTGCGGTGAGTTCCGTCACCCGGCCACCGCCACGACCGAAGCGGGCTTTGACAAAGTCCGCGCTTTCATTGAGCAGCGGCAAACAAAGGCTGGTGACAATACCGGGACGCAAATTCCTCAGATCACCGTCCAGGTAAACGACCAGATCATGAGCGGCTGCCGCCGCACCGTCACGCATCGACGCGCCTTTGCCTAGCATACTGCTGGTCAGAACCTGGGCGCCTGCCTGTTGCGCCAATATTGCTGTGTTGTCTATGGAGCTATCGTCGACGACAATCACTTCGGCCGTTGCCGGATCGGCCAGGGCGTAAGCGACCACTTCCCGAATGCGTTTGGCTTCGTTCAAAGCCGGTATCACGACGGTGGCGCAGGCGTTCGCTTCGCGGGGGAGATAGATTCGATTGGATTTCTGTCTCTTAACGGATACCCGGTGACCATATTTCGATTTCATACGTTATTCCTAGTCATTTGCGGCCTCGCAGTTGAGACCACGATTTTAGGCAATCCCTACTCAGCTTATCCCTGCGGCCACAGTGACATTCCGGACATCGGCAAAATTTATCGAGCTCTAGGCAGTCGTCGACGAAGATTGATCGATAGGGACCGCATCATGTCGAGCGCAACAGGATGCCAGCGACAATAGGGAGGCAAGGCAAATCCAGTAGATAAGCCGTCTCATGTGATTTTTTGAAAACATTCTAGTTTCGGATTCTATGCTGCTTTGTAAGTATTGCTACGGAAACCATGGGGACTTGAGCAAGCGCGAAACAGCATTTGTCTTTCTGTTTCGCGTCAACTCAAAAAGTTAGTTGGCAAGCTAAGTGACACAGATCAACTCAGGTTAAATTTTTGAAACCACATCAAGCCTTTTCACAACGGTTGATCGGCTCTTAGACTTGCCGAGGGCATTATAATAACCGCATAATGTTGATGCAAACAATGTTTGTGTAAACATATAAAGACAAACTTAGGAATCCTTGTTTTCTCCATGAATTGTGTTTTAGCAGGTAACCACAAACTACGCACAAACCCTTGGAATCAACCTGACCACATTAACGCTTTGGTGGATAATGATGTCTTTTAATGGCAATTTTGCCGAACATAAATCGTAACGCAATGGACAAAACCGCACTGCAAACTCGGAAAACCGACGACTCCAAACAATGGCCTTATGAGGTCTTGAAACAGTTTCGCCTGATTTTTAAGGCTGTCCAACAACATTCCCAATGGGTCGAAACGCATTGCGGTGTCACCAGCGCGCAACTGTGGGCACTTTGGGAATTGTCAAAAACGCCCGGATTGAAGGTCACCGAGTTGGCTAAAGCGATGTCGATTCATCATTCCACCGCCAGCAATATGCTCGATAAACTCGCCAAGAAAGGTTTGATCCTGCGAGAACGCGTGAGTGAGGACCAGCGGGTCGTCACGGTGACTTTGACCCAGGAGGGTATTGAATTACTAAACCAAGTGCCCACCCCGCCTCAGGGCATACTGCAACATGCCTTATTTGACTTACCGGAAAATGTTCTCAAGTCTCTGGCCAAGAATCTGGATGTCCTTGTCCAAGAGATGAAAATCAAGGATGACGAGGCGGCTATGCTGCCGATTAACGCGCTGCCTAAAAAACCGCTTTCCCCTAGAAAGAAGGCATGAGCATTTCGACCTATCCCGCAGCTATAGCAACAGGGTTTGCTTTTGTGACATCAATACGGAATATTGATACCCGAGAATAACCAGTGGCTCAGAAGACAATCGCTGCGTAACTGAAATAGAAGACTGTATGAAAGAATTTAACAAGATTTTGCTCGGTTGTTTAACGGGTGCCGGACTATTGTTATCGTCGCCCAAATTGCTGGCGGAGAGCTTATCTCAATCCCTGGACTTGAGCGGACATTGGGTAGGTTATCTATGTGTCGGCCTGTTTGCGATCGCTTATCTGCTGGTAGTGCTGGAAGAAGTCTTGGAATTACGCAAATCCAAACCGATGATGTTGGCTGCGGCTCTGATTTGGGTGGCGATTGCCCTGGTTTATAAAGACCAAGGCATGTCTCCGGTCGCGGAAACGGCGATTCGGCACGATGTGTTGGATTATGGTGAATTGTTGCTATTCCTGATCGTCTCGATTGCTTACATCAATGCCATGGAAGAAAGACGGGTTTTTGATAGCTTGCGGGCCTGGCTGGTTAACAAAGGTTTGAGTTATCGCCAACTGTTTTGGGTGACCGGAGTCTTGGCGTTTTTCATCTCCTCGGTGTCCAACAACATGACGACCGCGATGCTGATGTGCGCGGTCGTCATGGCGGTTGGCAAGGACAATCCCAAATTTGTCGGCATTGCCTGCGTCAACACGGTGGTAGCCGCCAATGCCGGCGGTGCGTTTTGCCCGTTCGGCGACATCACCACTTTGATGGTCTGGCAAAAAGGTATCATCGATTTCTGGGCGTTCTTCAAGTTGTTTGTGCCTTCGGTGCTTAACTTCCTGATTCCCGCTGCCATCATGCATTTTGCCATTCCGAAAACCCTGCCGGCGCCTCTTCATGCCCAGGTTGTCACGCGTCGCGGCGCCAAGCGTATCGTAGCGTTGTTTCTGCTCACCGTTCTCACGGCAGTCGGCTTTCAGAATAGCCTGCATATGCCGGCAGCAGTGGGCATGATGGCTGGCCTGACCTATCTGCAATTGTTCGGCTATTTTCTGCATATTACCCACCGCGACGAACCGGAACTGGGCCTAGACCCGATGTCCGGCGAGGAAAACCCCGCTGCTGCCGACGAGGACAGTATGCGCTTCGACGTCTTTCATCATTTGGCGCGCATGGAATGGGATACCTTGCTGTTTTTCTACGGCGTGGTGCTGTGTGTGGGTGGTATGAACTTTCTCGGCTATTTACGCCATTTATCAGAGTTTCTGTACGGCGAACTTGGCGCAACGCCTGCCAATGTCCTAGTTGGCCTGATCTCGGCCTTGATCGACAACATTCCGGTAATGTTTGCAATTTTAGCCATGCGCCCCGAGATGTCGGAAGGTCAATGGCTGCTGGTCACGCTGACGGCGGGTGTTGGCGGCAGTTTGTTGTCGGTCGGCTCGGCAGCAGGCGTGGCGCTTATGGGCCAAGCCAAGGGCATTTACACCTTCATGACTCATCTGAAATGGACGCCGGTGATTGCCCTAGGGTATTTGGGCAGCGTGGCTGCGCACTTTTTAATAAATTCCGCGCTTTTTTAGCTCTGCAGTCCGACAAATGGGGGGGATACGCGCGACTTATCCACCCCAAAGTTCCGCATGTGGCTGTGTGTCGAACGAGTGCATTCATGGTCATACTGGACAAAACTTGCCCAACTATCCGTCCAAGCGAGACAGCCGCATAGGCTCTTTCATCGTAAAGGCCACCAGCATCGATACGGCCGCGCATGCGCTAACGTAGTATGCAAACCATTCCGCGTGTCCCAGGCTTTTCAGCCAAAGAGCCAGATACTCGGCGGTGCCGCCGAATATTGCTACGGTCAAAGCATAGGGAAACCCCACCCCCAAAGCTCGAATATGCACCGGAAACAGCTCGGCTTTGACGATGGCGTTAACTGACGAATAGCCCGAGACAATCAGCAATGCACAAACATACCAGCCCAACGCCGAAGCCATCGTTTGCGCGTGGCCTAATAGATCAAGCAATGGCGTCGTAAACAATGTGGCACCGGCACCAAAAGCAATCAGCATCGTGCGACGGCCGAGGTAGTCCGAAATTAATCCGAACAACGGCTGCAGCAACATGAACACGATCAAGGCCAGCGTGCAGATTGTGGTGGCATCGTCCTTACTAAAGCCGGTGGTGTTGACCAGATACTTTTGCATGTAGACGGTGAAGGTGTAATACGACAAGGTCCCACCAGCGGTTAACGCCACCACCGTCATTACCGGTTTGGGATAGTTCAGCAGTTCCCGTAGCTGGGCGCGTTGGCCGGTAAAAGTCTGTTGTTCGACAAAAGCCGTGGTCTCGGCCATGTTGCCGCGTAAGCCCATCGCCACCACCGCCAACAAGCCGCCGACAATAAAGCCGATACGCCAGCCCCAATCATGCAGCTCTGCGCTGCTCAGTAGGCATTTTTGCAGCAACATCAATAAACCCAAAGCCAGAATTTGCCCCAGTACGATAGTGACGTATTGAAAACTGGAGTAATAGCCGCGCCGCTCGGGTGCTGCCATCTCGCTCAGATATGTCGCGGAGCTGCCGTATTCGCCGCCGATACTAAACCCCTGCAACATCCGGGCAAATAACAACAAAGCCGGCGCCCACATACCAATTACCGCATAGCCCGGCGTGCAAGCGATGATTAACGATCCTAAACACATCAAGCTGACCGAAAGCAGCAAAGCGCTTTTGCGGCCTTTGCGGTCTGCAAGACTGCCGAGCAACCATCCGCCCAAAGGCCGAAAAATAAAGCCCACCGCAAATATCGCCGCATTGTTCAACAACTGAGCAGTTTGATCGGTTTCCGGGAAAAATGCCGGGGCAAAGTACAAGGCAAACGCGGCGTAAATGGCCCAATCAAAATATTCCACCAGGTTGCCAACCGAGCCGCTGAAGATATTGAACAGCCGCCTTGTTTCCGAGTACGGGTCATTGGAATGAGACATGTCGTTTAAGCCGATGAGTTTTTGCACATCTTAACTTACGCCCCCCGTTGAACCACACCCATTTCGGTCGCGTGTAACAGGGCCGATCCATACCTCAACGGCGGGGCCTGGGGGATTTAGGTGATTTCACGCATTCCCAAACAAAATACGCCAAATCACGCATTTTAGACATCCGGTTTCGAAGCAGCGCACTCCCCGGCTCGACAATGCGTTTGAGTGTGAACAACTGTAAGAAAATGATTTTATTTACTTTTTTAAAACCCTAAACAGACAAGCCGCCTAAATTAACGACTTCGGAGCAGTTCTTGCTTAGTTTTGAATTTGCAAAAAAAGCGGGGCCGCTAGGCCGAAAGCATTAACGGCAAAGCGTAAGACCTTTTGTAAACTGGGCATGTAAAACTAAATCGATGAGCACAGAGTGTATTGACGACGGCCAACAAGACCTCACCCGCCTTTATCAGGACCACCACCCCTGGCTGCTGCAATGGTTGGAAAAACGGGTGCAGGACCGCCTGCAGGCGGAAGATCATGCCCAAGATACATTTCTGCGCGTCATCGCCGCAAAAGACACACCAAGTCTCAACGAACCCCGCGCCTACCTGACCACCATCGCCAAACGCCTGCTGATCAATCACTGGCGGCGCAACAGCATCGAACAGGCTTACCTGGCGAGACTCGCGGCCTATCCCGAGGAGCGGGTCATTTCGGCGGAGGATAGCGCCATCGTGCTCGAAGTCTTGCGGGAAATCGACGAACTACTCAATCAACTACCGGCAAAAGTCCGTAAGGCTTTTTTGTTGGCGCAACTGGACGACCTCACTTATGCCGAAATCGGTCGGCAATTGGGCGTCAGTGACCGCATGGTCAGAAAATACATGGCACAAGCCATGTTTCAGTGCCTGAGCGCCGGGTTTTAATCCCAGATGCAACAAAAACGCCCCCTGGAAATCGACCCGCGCATTCTGGCTGAAGCAGCCGAGTGGTTTGCGTTATTCCGATCCGGACGAGTGCAAGCCAATGAAACCGCGCAATGGCAAGCCTGGTTAGCCGCACACCCTGACCATCAAACCGCTTGGTCCAGAGTGGAATTTCATATCGAGCGCTTTAAAGCGCTGCCACCCAAAGCCGCTTTAGCCGCCTTGACGGCGCCGGATTTGCAGCGCAGGCGCGCTATCAAACATTTGGTATTGCTCGGTGGCGTCGGCTTGGCGAGCTGGCAGTTTTCCCGTGCAGGTTACTGGCAAGCCTGGACGGCGGATTACCATGTCGCCCAAGGTCAAATCCAAACAATCACCTTGGCGGACGGCTCGACAGTCGCTATGGATAGCGGCAGCGCCTTGAACGTGGCATTCGGCGCTGATTTGCGGCGCTTGCAACTGGTATCCGGGGAAATTTATATCGAGACCGCCAAGGATAACGCAGGTTGGCAGCGGCCTTTTGTGGTCGATACCCAGGATGGCCGAGTTCGGGCGCTGGGCACCCGTTTTAGCGTCAGCCAACAAGCCGACCGCAGCGAGGTCACGGTGTTTGCCGACAGCGTAGAGATTCAGCCAATCCATCCTAACAGCCCAAAACAGCAGCTACATGCCGGACAAAATACCCGGTTTGCAGCTGATCGCATCGAACCCATACAGCCAAACAAACTCGACAAACCCGCCTGGACCCAAGGCGTCATCGTCGCCGACGACATCCCGCTCAGCGAGTTTCTGCTACAACTGAATCGTTACCGGCAAGGCTACATAACCTGTGCGCCGGAGATTGCCGACATGCGCATCATCGGCTCCTTCCCGCTCAAGGATACCGACAAAATCCTGGCTTCGTTGGCTACCAACTTGCCGGTCAAGTTAACAAACCCATTGCCGCTCTGGGTTAAAGTCCTGCCGCGCTAAGCGCGCCAGACAACTTAACATCGCTATACACCGAGTATTAGTTGACTGCACCTTGCTTGAGAAAATACCATACATCGTATGGCATACAGGCAAAAACAAGTATATTTCTCTCCTGAAAAAAACGCTTTGCTAAAAGCGGAAAGAGGGATTGGTTTTGAGGATGTCTTATTAGCCATTGAAATGGGACATGTACTCGATGATTTGGCGCATCCAAATTCTGAAAAATATCCCAATCAATCGGTTTTTATCATCTTAATCTCCATAAAAAATTATGTTTACATCGTGCCTTACGTTGAAGAAGAGAACAGCATTTTTTTAAAGACGATTATCCCCTCCCGAAAAATGAATAAACGTTACAACAAGGCGGCAAATGATGACTGAGCTAAATTTAGATGCTTTTGAACAAGACATTCTCGATAGTGTTGAAAACGATGAATGGCGCAGTAAAGGCAATATTCAGGAGCGCCTGGTAGAACTGCAAGATTTTTTGAAACACGAAAAGAAAAAATCAGTTTCCATCAGACTTTCTGAAAACGATCTTTATGCGTTAAAGAAAAAGGGACTGGAAAATGGCGTGCCGTATCAAAATATTATTCAAATTTTGGTGCACCAATATACGTCTAACAAAATTCATCTTGATGTTTCATGAGTGAGTTACTTCCCATCTCCTCAATCGACTTGGCCGTTCCCTGATAAGCCAGCTACATCATCCTGTCACGCATTTCGAAATGATCCTATCGTCTCGGTAATCGCTCCCAGCATCGCCCCACCTCCTGCAAATCAAGCTTACGTAGCGTGGCTCAAGGGCATGTTGGGGTGAGGCACGAACCCCAACACTTTCGATCAGTTTAGCTTTTATCGGTTGCTGATGGCTTTATGGGTCGCGGTGTCTCGCTTTCATGGTTAGCGGGTGGCTCAACGGTTGTCGTGTTGGGGTTCGAGGCGCACTCCACCCTACGCATTTACACCAAAAACTCAATTTTTTTACAAAAAAAACAAATACTTAAAAAATATTTCAAATTTTTTCAATTTCCAGTTCCGCTTTTTCAGTCTCGATTGACATAGGTGATGACAACCGCATTTTTTACAGGAGATAAAACCGATGTCATCGACGCTACACACCAGCAAATCGAGCTTGGCACCCTCGCGATTGCACTTAGCCATACAAGGCATTCTACTGGCCTCCGCATTAACCGTATCCGCTCCCATCCATGCGGAAAGCAGTAACGGCCACGCCAGCATTAAGCGCAGCTACCATATTGGCGGCGGCTCGTTGAGTCAGGCCTTAAGGCAGTTTGCGACTAGCTCCGGCTTACTATTTTCAGCGGAAGCCACGTTGACCGACGGCAAAACCACTAGCGGGCTGGATGGCGAGTACACCATCGAAGAAGGCTTTAGAAAACTGCTGGCGGGTAGCGGTTTGACGTACAGCTTTACCGGTGAGGACTCGGTGGCTATCAAGGTGGTGGATTCGGGGAGTAATGCGGCATCGACTTTGCCGGCGGTGACGGTTTTGGGGAAGGCGGTTTATGACTCGACCGATCCCTTCAACCCTGATTACAACCGATCTCACGCATCCACGGCAACCAAGACAGATACGCCGATCATGGAAACGCCGATGTCTATCAAGGTTGTACCTAGAGCTGTGATGGATGATCAGCAAATTGTCTTATTTGACGACGCAGTCATTCGAAATGTAAGCGGCGTACAGCGTAATTTCGACTTCGGCGATTTGTACCAAGGCTTTATTGTTCGTGGTTTTAGTTTAGGGGCGAACATTTACCGCGATGGTCTCAGGCAAAACACGGGCTACTTCGAGCCTGCTGGCATGGAGCGGGTTGAGGTACTGAAAGGAGCAGCGGCCATGCTTTATGGTCGTACCCAGCCCGGAGGTTTGGTTAATTACGTTACCAAGAAACCACTGGATAAAGCGCATTATTCTCTGCAACAACAGTTCGGTTCTTACGACTTGTATCGCACAACGGCAGATGCGACAGGCCCAATTGACGACGATAAATCATTGCTATACCGTTTAAATATTGCCTATTCGAGCAACAACTCATTCCGCAATTACAACGAGAACGAGCGGATTTATGTCGCCCCATCCTTGACTTGGCGCCTTTCCGATCAAACCGAGATGACGGTGCAGCTCGAACACCAACATGACGACTATGTGATGGATTTTGGTATTCCTGCCGTCGGCAACCGTCCTGCGCAGGTTCCCAAAAGTTTTTTTGTCGGCGATGCGGCGGTTAACAATAGCTCCATGGATAGCAATCAAATCGCCACCATCATTTCGCATCGCTTCAATGCCCACT
Source organism: Methylomonas defluvii (assembly GCF_033949435.1). Taxonomy (NCBI): domain Bacteria; kingdom Pseudomonadati; phylum Pseudomonadota; class Gammaproteobacteria; order Methylococcales; family Methylococcaceae; genus Methylomonas; species Methylomonas defluvii. The sequence goes on from NZ_JAXARY010000006.1 coordinate 165,634, forward strand.
GGAAGATAGAACACAAATTCAATTGGCATGAATGGACACACGAATTCAACTCGATTTTCCCGGCGGGCAGCATCAATGCCGACAAGCAAACGATCAATCGAGCCTTGATGACAGGGCCAACAGACAGGGAAAGTTTTGCCACCAATCTGGATATTTCCGGCGAATTCGACACCTTCGGCCTAAAGCATAAGCTCTTGATAGGGGGCGATTACTTTAAGCTTACCACCGATACCTATGACAACCATTGGACCTATGGTGTGATACCGGCGCTGGATATTTTTAATCCTAATAATCACATGCTGGATGCCAATGCGATCAACGCCGTACCAAACGACTTCTGGTGGCAGGAAAAAGATCAATGGTATGGTGTTTACGCTCAGGACCAAATCACCCTATGGGATAAATTGCATTTCTTGGTCGGCGCGCGTTACGACATCCTGGACTATGGTACCGGTTGTTGCTCGGAGCCAATCAGTATTGATGATAGAGAAGACAACCGATTGAATCCCCGATTCGGTATCGTTTATCAACCGTGGGAATGGCTATCCGTGTTCGGCAATTACGTGGAATCCATCGGTACCAATAACGGCTTAACCCCCACCAAAACGGTCAATAAGCCGGAAGTTGGCACTCAATATGAAATTGGATTTAAAACCGAGTTTTTCGACGGCCGTTTGTCGTCGAATCTCGCCTACTACCATTTAACCAAGGAAAACATGTTGACCGGCGTGCCGGGCCTGCCCTATAGAATTCCTGTTGGCGAGGCAAGAAGCCAGGGGATAGAGCTTGACCTGACCGGCGAGCTCACCGATTACTTGAGCCTGCTCGGCAATTATGCCTATACCGATGCGATCTTTACTAAAGACAATGACTTTGCACCCTGGGGAATGACATCCAAACAAGGGAATCGTTTACCCAATGTCCCAGAACACTCAGGCAGCTTGTGGCTGACCTTTCATCCTGACGAGCGCTTTAAAATCGGTGCCGGTATGTTTGCCCAAGGCCAGCGCGCCGGCAACAATGATAATACCTATGAATTGCCCGGCTTTGTGCGCGTGGATGCCATGGTGTCTTATAACTGGAAAATCGGCGGTTCGAAGTTGACCACTCAATTCAATGTCAACAATTTATTGGATAAGGATTATTTCCGGGGTTCACGGGTGCAGGATAGCACTGGAGCCTTGCCGGGAGAACCTATCTCATTTATCGGATCATTACGATTGGATTACTAGCTTCAAAATCATCTGTTTGCTCGTTTACCACTCGCGCTGGCTAGGACCGTAGGTTGGGGTGAGGCACGAACCCCAACATTGGTGGCCTTCGAATCATCGGTAATTTTGATGTCGCGTTGTCGGTTGTTTGCGGGTGGTTTTATGGTTGTCGTGTTGGGGTTCGTGCCTCACCCCAACCTACGCTCTCGGCGATTTTCCGCCCACTTTCAAATTGAACCCAAAAACCCGGTCAAACCAAATGCCACTCGCATTCCATACGCTGATGTAAAACACGAATTACTCAGAGTTGTTCGGCACTCCTGAGCGCCGAGGCACAGCTTAAAAGCGGCAATCTTTTTGATATTAGATGACGAACCACCACCCACCCTTAACTGCCGCGTTTTTACAGCACCAAACCGAGCTACAGCAATTTCTGTGGCGGCAGATCCAGTGCCGGGAAGCGGCGGCAGACTTGTTGCAGGATACCTTTTTGCACATCGCCGAATACCCAACACAAGATGCCATTAGCAATTGCCGGGCGTTTTTGTACCGGGTGGCCGGCAATCTGGCTTTGGATTATTTGCGTCGCCAAGCTCGGCAACAGGCGCGGGACGGCGGCGCTTTGGATGAAGACTGGCAGTGCCCCAAGCCGCTGCCGGAGCGCTTTTTACAGGGCGAGCAACGATGGTTGGCGCTCGAAAGTTGGCTTTGCGGTTTACCCACACTCAACCGACAAATCTTGTGCTTGCATCGCTTGGACGGCAAACGTCACCCACAAATTGCCGCCGAATTAAAGCTCTCGGCACGTCAAGTCGAACACATCTTGTACCGAACCGGAAAATTGCTGGCAGGAGTCCGCCTGGACGATTGTTGATATCTATCGGATATGAGATTTCACTTACTCCGACAAGAAAATAAGTCATATGCCACGATTTTTCTTAAACAATTGCTTACCAGCACTGGATGCGTTGTCAAAATATCGGCTTGACTAGAGTTTTAGCCATAATCTAACCGAATGAATATATTGAGATTTTATGAAAAACACATGCCATGAAAAAACCCGAAGCCAGTTAAATGGAATATTTTTTGCTGCCCTACCAGGTTTTCTATCCAAAAAACCAACTCGATTGACCGCATCAAGCCTGCCTCGATCAAAAATGCATGAATACATTACTGGACAAACTATTCCGCAGACACGGCAAGGAGCTTCTGGCATTCGCTGAACGCCAAAGCAATGTCACAATCGCGGAAGACATTACCCAGGAAGCTTTTTTACGATTAATGCAACATCCCAATCTGACGGCCATCGAAAACCACAGGGCCTATTTGTTCAAAACCGCCGCCAATCTCAGCAAAAACGCCTACGATCACGAACAGGTCAGGTTGCGGTATACGCCAGACGAACCGGTAGAGCTGGAGCAACTGGTTTGCCCACTGCCTGCGCCGGAAACGACGGTCGCAATCCAGCAGCAACTGGAGCGTTTTCTATCGGTTTTGCTGCAACTGCCGGAAGTCGTACAGCACGCCTTCATCTTGAGCAAACTGGATGGTTTAAGTTACCCAGAGGTTGCCGAAGCGCTGGGCATTTCCAGCAAATCGGCGCAACGCTATGTGTTCAAAGCCTGGCAACATCTTATTCAGCATCTGGGGCATGATTTTTTGGGCGATAATCTGACCCGATAAGCAGGGCTCAACTGTCTTATTAGGTAAAGCGCAAACAAGACTGGCCAGATGAAATCCAAAACTTACAAACTCAGCGGTACGCCACAGGAACAAGCCGGATTTTGGGTGTTTACTCAACATTCGGAAGAGTGGACGACGGCTGCAGAACAGCAGCTACAAGCTTGGCTGGCAGAAAATGACAGCAACCGCTTTGAATACGAGCGCGCGCTCCAGCTTTGGCAACAGCTGGATCAACTAAAACCAGCCACTTTTCCGGCTCGGCAAGCGGCACAGGAAACTCGGGCAAAGCGCATCCAGCGTAAACAACGCATCCGCAAAGCGCAAACAACCGGATTGATGGGATTGCTGGTTTTGACCACGACTTTTGGTTTAAATGACTATCGGCTAACCGATTACTATGCCACCGCAGTCGGCGAACGCAAGTCGATTGATTTGGCCGATGGTTCGCAAATCACCCTGAATACCGATACCCAACTGTCGGTGAAAATGACCGGCAACCGCCGGGTGATTGGTCTGGAAAAAGGCGAGGTTTACGTGAGTGTGGCCCATGAAATAGACCGTCCTTTCGATGTGATAGCCGGCAATGGCCGCATTCATGATATTGGTACGCGCTTTAATGTCTATTCGGCCAACAACACAACGCAAGTCACCGTCGCCGAAGGTCAAGTACAGATCATTCCGGACAGCAAAATAACCGGAGCTCGCTGGCTGGATCATGTCATCAGCCGATCAGCATTTTGGCTGCACCTGAACAGCGCGCCGAAAAATGACGAAACCCCTGCATTGCTAGCAGGCCAGCAAATTAGCTACGACGACCAAGGCCAAGTCAATGCGCCGATTGCCACCAATGCCACCAACATCATTGCCTGGCGCAGTGGCCGGCTGGTATTTGAGATGGCGCCTTTGGAAACGGTCTTAAGCCAAGTCCAGCGTTATCACAAAATAAGCTTCCAATACAGCGGCGAAGCACTTAAACAAATTCGGGTATCGGCCAGCTTCGAAATCGACAACCTGCCAAAAATACTGAATACTCTGCAGGCGGCACTGCCGATCAAAACTCAGCAGTTGCAAGGCGGCAAGATTGTGGTTTCTGCGAACCGAGGTTGACAGGCATACAAACCAGCCCTTTGTCCCAAGAGGCTGATTAGCCCATCATGTTTACAGCCAAGGATTAAGCGCTTCAATACCTGCGTTGCTGAAGTCTCGAACATTACGAGTAACCAATCGACAGCCATGCATTCGGGCAGTCGCGGCAATGATCGAGTCAAAGGCAGCTAGAGATTTCCCTTGTGCCTCTGCCTCAACCGTCATTTGCGCCCACACCTTTGCAACCCTAGTGTCAAATACCAGAATTCGATCTTCAAAACCGATCTCCAACTCTTGTAGCCATAGCGTAAGCTCAGATCGGCGCTTTGATTCTGGCAACCGGTTCACACCACGCTGCAATTCAGCCAAAGTCATCGCACTGATGCAAAGCTCGTGCGCTTTGCTAGCTTCAAACCACTGTAGGACTTTGGCATCGGGCTTACTCTTGACTAGCTCAGAGAGCGCACAAGTATCCAACATATATTTCACAAAGCCAGATCCCGAATCACTTCTGTGGATCGTTCCAACACTAAGGCCTCACCGCGTGGCGCATTGAGCAGGCAGTCCTTCAAACGCGGCAATTGACCGCTTAAGCGCCGATAATCGTCAACGGCCAAGATGACAACAGCCTCTTCACCGCGTCGAGTCACCAGTTGTGGGCCTTCTTTCAGGCTGAGCTCCACCACCTCGCTGAATCGGCTCTTCGCCTCTTGTAATTGCCAAGTATGCATCTATCTCTCCTGTCCAGTGATACCAGTTATGAGTATGAGCTTTATAAAATGGTGTGTCAAAACGCTAAACAACCATCAAAACATGTGTAGCCATAAACCGTTGCCTGGCTTCATTGGTCAACGCAAATAAAACTGTTGGTAACGATGAAAGACTTGCGTTGGTTGGCGTTCCTAAGCCGAACCATTAATCACGCATTGACTACAAATACCAAACAAAATTTTTTCAAAACTCCTAAGCCAAGCTGACCAGATTTTCGAAGCTGAGCTGTCTTACTTAGTGAGCCGGAATAAACGGCACAGACCTTTCAGCAATCAGAGGATCAAGAATGAAAAAATTCACATGGAAACCGCGTCGCAGCCTGCTGGCACTGGCAATCCTGTCTGCAACCGGCACAGCGCTTGCCGAACAGCAAACCCATCACCTGAGCATTGCCCCGCAAAGCATGAGTGATGCATTAAAAGCACTGGCAGCGGAAACCCACATCCAAATATTCAGCGATGGTGATGCGCTGAAAGGCAAGCAAACCAGCGGCATTCAAGGTGACTTTACCGCACGGGAAGCCTTGCAGAAATTACTGACCGGCACGGGCTTGACCTATACCTTTACGGCGGAGGATGCGGTGGCAGTTAAGGCCGCAGAAACAGGAAGCAATGCGACGACGACTTTGCCGGCGGTGACGGTTGCTGGGAAGGCGGTTTATGATTCGACTGAAAGCTATTTAGTCGGAAATTCCATTACTGCAACAAAGACCGATAAGCCCTTGATGGATACTCCCGTAAGCGTCCAAGTTGTTCCTCAGCAAGTATTAAGTGACCAACAGGCGACAATACTTGAAGACGCCACCAAAAATGTAAGTGGTGTTCAGCGTGTGTGGAACGGTGAAGCCAATGGGCAAGATTTCGTGATTCGCGGCTTTGGTACACGTTATACAAGATTTAGAAACGGGCAAAGAATTTCAAACTTCAATACTGATATGGCCAACGTAGAACAAGTTGAGGTTTTGAAAGGTTCTGCGGCGATGTTGTACGGTAGGGTTGAGCCCGGCGGTATGGTTAATGTTGTAACTAAAAAGCCACGGGATGAAGCTCACTATTCATTGCAACAGCAATTCGGTTCTTATGATTTTTACCGCACTGTTGCGGAGGCAACTGGCCCCCTGACTGGTGACAAGTCACTAACCTATCGTATGGATTTTGGCTATACCGATAGGAATTCTTTTCGTGACTTTGTTAGTCAAAATCAGATTTTTGTCGCACCGGCATTGCATTGGCAAGCCAGTGACAAAACCGAATTCAATTTAAGCCTTGAATACACGGATCGAAAACTACCTTATGACACAGGTATTCCTGCAATTGGCAATAGGGTAGCTAATGTTCCAATTAATACCAATTATGGGCAACCAGGATTTAAATTTAACGAAGACCCAAGTGACAGCACTTTATTAGATTTTAATTGGTCTCATTCATTTAATGATAACTGGAAGATACAAAATGGCTTTGTCGGCAACTGGGCTAATTTGCATTACCGTAAAGTCTTAGTGGCAGTTTTTCAGCCTTTATTAGAGCAAGGCACTGATCCGATGCAGGTAAGGCGGGGGTCTCAATTTACTGATGACTCACAAGAAACCTACCTTACCTATTTTAATTTGAACGGTAAATTTAAAACAGGCGAAGTAAATCATAACGTTTTATTGGGAGGTGATTATTATTCTGATGAAACAAGATCGGGTGGTTTTTTTGGATTCAGCGCTACAAATGCGCCTTTCGATAGCCCGTATAAAATGCCAGGAGATTTTGGCGGAGGAAGCTTTGCATTCTCCCGAGTTAATCTTTATAGCCCAAATTATCCAAATTTAGATTTCAACGCTTATGAAAATCAGCGAATCAATCATCCAAACAATTTCTTCGTTAGTCAAACATCTTGGTATGGCCTTTATTTCCAAGATCAAATTTCCTTATTTGATGACAAATTACAAATATTAGGAGGTGGTCGTTATGATTGGGCACATCTTGCCTCAGGATCATCTAATTCATATACAAATTCAGAGGATATAAATGGCAACTACAATGGCTACGTACCGAGCTTTAATATCATTGCATTGGCAAAGCAAAATGAGGGATTCTTTAGCCCGCGTGTAGGTGTTCTGTATCGCCCATGGACATGGCTATCTGTATTCGGTAATAGGACAGAAGGATTTGGAACAAATAATGGAAGGTCTGGAAATGGACAACCATTAAAGCCAGAAACTACCGAACAGTATGAGGCTGGGTTTAAAACAGAATGGTTTGATGGAAACTTAACAACAAGTACTGCTTATTTCCATATTGATAAAAAGAATGTACTGACACTTGTTAGTGATGGCGGAATTTACGACACAATTGGTGCGGCTCGTAGTCAAGGAATTGAGGTTGACATCGCAGGTCGTTTATCAGACGGACTTAGCCTTATTGCCAGTTATGCTTTCACGGATGCACGCATTACAGCCGACGGTGGGGCGCCCGGAAATAATATTGGAAAGCGTTTGCCTAATGTTGCGGAACATTCTGGAAGCGCTTGGTTAAAATATGCTTTTCAACAATCATCGTTAAAAGGCTTAAGTGTGGGTATTGGTAGCTATCTTGCTGGAACTCGTGAAGGAGATAATGCAAATAGCTATAAATTACCAGGATATGTGAGGGTAGATACCTTTGCAGGTTATACAACGAATATTGGCCCAACAAAACTAACTACGCAGCTTAATGTAAATAATATTTTTGATAAAAGATATTATTTTACCGGAGCACCTTATTATGCAAATCGTGCTTGGAATTTACCGGGTGAGCCAATCACAGTTATGGGGTCTGTAAAATTAGAATACTGACCGTGTACCGTTGAGGACAGTAGTTGTCGTGTTGGGGTTCGTTACCTCACCCCAACTTACGCCCTGGATAAGCGAAGCGCATCTGGAAAGTTTGGTGGATGCGCACGGCTTATCCACCCTACTGATCGCCCATCAGGAAGGGATCATTTTTGAATCACTGTTAGGTTGCCGGTGGCTTGCTAACCTACCGAATAGAGTCGCTCGGTGCTCACGAGCGTCAACGTACAGCTATAAATGCGGCAAAATTAGGCATGCCCAATGTTGAACGATCATTACCCACCCTTAACCGCCGCATATTTACGCCACCAAGCCGAGCTGCAGCAATTTCTGCTGCGCCAGGTCAATTGCCGGGAGGCGGCAGCCGACTTGCTGCAAGATACCTTTTTGCATATTGCCGAGTATGCTGGGCAGGATGCCATCGCCAATTGCCGGGCATTTCTGTACCGGGTGGCGGGCAATCTGGCTCTGGATTATCTGCGCAGCCAAGCCCGGCAACAGGCGCGGGACGGCGGGGCGCTGGACCAGGACTGGCAATGTCCCTGTCCTTTACCTGAGCGGATGGTGCAAGGCGAGCAGCAATGGTTGGCGGCCGAAAGTTGGCTGCGCGGCTTACCCGCGCTCAATCGGCAAATCTGGTGCTTGCGTCGGCTAGACGGCAAGCGCCATCAGCACATTGCCGCCGAATTACAGATCTCGGAGCGCCAGGTCGAGCGGGTGCTGTACCAAACCGGACGCATGTTGGCCGGCGCGAACTTGGATGATGCTTAACTTGAGGGGGGATAGCGGAAAGATTTAAGCAATGTTTGCGTTAGCCATTGAAGGATCGTCAACGCCGTCATTGGCATGGATTGCCGAAATCCAGCGCACTCGGTTGTCTCCGGGTCCCGCCAGTCCGCCGCGACGACATCAACGATTAACGCAAACACGGCTAAGATTTAAGCCGTCACGCCAGCTTTTTGATGCCGACAAACTTATTGCCCGCCCCCAACTCCATTTCAAAATGGCCCTGAATGCCGGTTTTGCTTAGATACCGCTGAATATTGCCCGCGGGAAAGACGATGCGCCGGCCGTCATCGGCAATCGTCACCACGGTTTTGGCGACGCCTTGATATACGGCCAGATATTGGTCGTAACTTAAATCAAGTTTGAAGCGAATGAATTGATTAGCCATAAAAAAGCCGCGCCGGTTTACCCGGCGCGGCAAGGGAGCGTTCTAACGCATGTTTTGCAAAGCGGCGATGCGCTCTTCCAAAGGCGGATGGCTCATAAACAAGCGTTGCACGCCACCGCCATTGATGCCAAACGCCGCCAATTCGCCAGGCAATTCGGCGGGCTCATGCGCACGCTGCAAGGCGCGCAACGCGCCAATCATTTTTTGCCGGCCGGCCAAGTTGGCACCGCCAGCATCGGCGCGAAATTCGCGGTAACGGGAGAACCACATCACCAGCATCGAAGCCAAAATCGACAAGGCGATTTGCGCGACCATTTGCGTCACGTAATACGCCGGACCGTAACCGCGTTCGGTTTTAAATACGACCCGATCCACCACATAGCCGATGATGGTGGCAAAGAAATACACGAAGGTATTTACCACGCCTTGCATCAAGGCCATCGTCACCATATCGCCATTGGCGACGTGGCTAATCTCGTGGCCGACCACCGCTTCCACTTCATCGGCATTCATGCTGCGCAGCAAACCGGTACTGACCGCCACCAAAGCATTGTTACGGTTGGCGCCGGTGGCAAAGGCGTTGGCTTCCGGCGCATCGAAGATACCCACTTCCGGCATGCCGATACCCGCTTGGCGGGCTTGGCGCTCGACCACGCTGATCAACCATTGTTCGGTTTGATTCTGCGGCCGGTCGATGACATGTACACCCATCGAGCTTTTAGCCGACCATTTGGACATGAACAGCGAGATCACTGAACCTGTCATACCGATGACCGCCGACATAGCCAGCAGGCCTTCAATGTTCAAGTTGACGCCTTGAGCATCCAGTGCGCCTTGCAAGCCAAATATACTAAATATGATGCTGATCGCAATCATAATGGCCACGTTGGTAGCCAAAAACAGCAATATTCTCATCATGGCGTAACTTTCCTGTGTTGTTATAAAGTGGGTTTAATCTGGGGAGCCCAAAGATTAAATTCAAGGCTATAGAGTGTTAACATCTGCCAAAGTTTACTTGAGGGACATAAAAATGAGAATTATAAAGTCGCTATTGATGCTGTTTGCCGCTACACCGCTATGCCTGGCAGCCACCCCCGAACAAGAAGCCGTGCTAAAACAATTGCGCCTGCCGCCGGGTTTTAATATCAGAATATTCGCCGACGACGTTCCCAACGCCCGGCAAATGGCGCTGGGCGACAATGGCGTGGTCTACGTCGGTTCCCGGCAAGGCAGCGTCTATGCGGTACAGGATAAGGATGGCGACGGTGTTGCCGAACAAAAATATCTGATCATTCAACAGCTCAATCTACCCAATGGCGTGGCTTACAAAGACGGCACGTTATATGTCGCTGAAATTCACCGCATCATTCGTTTCGACGAGGTTGGCCAGCGTTTGGCCAGCCCGCCCAAAGCAGTCACAGTATTCGACCAGTTTCCCTCCGACCGCCACCATGGCTGGAAATATTTGCGCTTCGGACCCGACGGCAAGTTATACACCGCCGTCGGCGCGCCTTGTAACGTCTGCGACCCGGACAAACCGATTTACGGCTCGCTGATTCGCATGGACCCGGATGGCAGCGATATGGAAATCCTGGCGCGCGGCATTCGCAACACCGTGGGTTTCGATTGGGAAACCCGCAGCGGCCATCTGTTTTTCAATGACAACGGCCGCGACTATCTGGGCGACGACTTACCGCCCGACGAATTGAACGAATGGAATCAAAAAGGCGAGCATTTCGGTTTCCCTTATTGCCACGCCGGCACCCTTGCCGACCCCGAGTATATCGGCGATAAACAATGCTACAAATTTAAAGCGCCTGCCTGGAAATATAAAGCCCACATCGCCCCGCTCGGTATGCGTTTTTATACCGGCAAACAATTTCCGGACACTTATTTCCGGCAATTATTCGTCGCCCAACATGGCTCTTGGAACCGCACTGTGCCGCAAGGTTACCAGGTCAATGTGGTCAAATTCCGCGAAGGCCAAGCCTATAACGAACTACCCTTCATCAGCGGTTGGCTGACAGCGGACGGCCAAGTACTGGGACGGCCGAACGACATTCTGCAAATGCCGGACGGCAGCTTATTGATCAGCGACGACAGTTTGGGCGTCATCTACCGGGTAAGCTACGGCCGATGAGCGACAAACAATTTCAAATACTGGATACGCAGGTAGTGTATGAAGGCTTTTTCCGGCTGGAGCAATACACCCTGAAACACACGCTGTTCAACGGCGGTTGGAGCCCCCCTTTAAAGCGCGAATTGTTCCGCCGCGGCAATTGCGTGGCCGTGCTGCTGTACGATCCGGACCGCGACGAAGTGGTGTTGATAGAACAATTCCGCGTCGGCGCGGTCCTGCAACCCGAACGGGCTTGGCAGCTGGAAATTGTGGCCGGTGCGATTGAAGCAGGTGAAACCGCTGAAGACGTCGCTTATCGCGAAGCGCGCGAGGAAGCCGGCTGCGAGATTTTAGAACTGATCGAAATCAAACAGTTCTTCACCACCCCAGGCGGCTCATCGGAGTGGATTACCCTGTTCTGCGGCCGGGTCGATAGCAGCCGGGTCGGCGGCATTCACGGCCTGGACGAGGAAGATGAAGACATTCGCGTCACAGCCGTCAAATTCGACGAGGCATTTCAAATGCTGGAAGACGGCAAGATCGAATCCGGCATCCCCATCCTTGCCATTCAATGGCTGTATATTCATCGTGAGCAATTACGTGCCCGCTGGTTGGCCGGACTTAATTCGCCCGCGTGGTAACTGCCACAGTGAACCGGGCTCTAGTCCGCAAAACACAGCGGTCGGGCAAACTTTAGCCCGCGTCCACTGGCAAAGCCAACAGGCGATACGCCCAGGTTTTGCCGGCTATCGCGCTTGTAAAGTACCTGCCCTATCCAGCCATTTGCCGGCTTTTTCATTCAGCCAGGCTTGGGCAAACTCGTCTTTTTTAATCAGCATATCCAAAAATGCGCTGGACACACTGGCGATGGCTGCCACTTGTTTATAACCCAAGTTCGGATCGCGGCGCTCTGTTTTGCCAAATAAGCCGCCGCCTGCACCGCCAGCGCTCATGCCGCGCCGCCCGCCGCCACTATGTCCGCCCGGACCGCCGCCGGAATCCATGCCGAAGTCTCCGCGCCGCACCCCGCTTAAGCCAAACCGCCCACCCAACTCATTGCCTGACAGCAAGCGATGCCCGGCGCCGCGCAATAACAACAGATATTTGCCGCCGGCCGGGGCCTGTTCCCAAACCGCCGTACGCACGGCGGCGGAACTAATCGCGTAAGGATCGTTATCCTCGCTACCGGTAATCGTCAGCATCGGCAGACGCAAAGCTTGAAACCGGCTGCGCACGTTGCCTTCCGCCAAATCCACCGACGGACTCAACACCATCGCAGCCACCGGCTTCAATTGGTCTGCGCGCGGCAAACCGCTACCAAAATTCTCGCCCAAGGCTGCCGTCACGGTTTGCGCACCCAGGTCGTAGCCCGCCAGTATCACCTTGCTGAAATCGGCAGACGCATACAAAGGTTGTCGTAAGCCGGCGCGCGTTTGCAGTTGCGCATAGGCCCAAAATAGTTGCGCCAAGCGGGTTTTCAGATTCTCCACGCCAAAGTATTGATGACCGACATAACGCAATTCGCTTTCCCTAGCCGTCCGCGATTGCCGACGAGGCTTGTCACCAAACCAACCGCCGCTAGTCGGCTCAGGTCGCAACGCCATATTTTCATCAGCCAGCTCCGTATTGTCGTCGTCCGGAATCTCCTCCGGGTCATCGAAGCGCCGCTCCGCCTCCAAGGCCTTCAAGGCTTGGCTGACCGGCACCGGCTGCATGCTAAACACCAGGTAGCCGGCCTTGGCCCAGGTTTCCCGCCACAAACGCCCGGCTTTAGCATCTTCGCCCAAGCTGGGCAGATAAATAATCAACGGATAGCTTCCCGGCGCACTCGGCCCGACCAGCTCTACTTCCAGTTCCGTTTGCTGATAAATCCAGACATCGTGCGTAACATCCACCGGAAAATTCCGCGCGGTTTTGTAGCCGCCATTGCTCAATATTTCACTCAATTTTTCTTGCTGATCTTCCTGACTGGGCAGCGGCGGCCTGGAGGAACAAGCCGCTAGCAGCATGAGCGCACAGGCCAACAGCAATCGGCACGCTTTATGGCTAACCCAGCCCTCAAATCCCGTTAGCCTTAATGCCCTTGAAGGTACGGAGTTTATCGAAGGACGCCGCCGCCTGGGCTTGGACGCATCCAGCCGGAACGGCATACCCGTGATAAACAGGGCCGGATTCATAAAAAATTTATTAGCTTGGGACATGACTTTGCAACTCCGGCAAAAAATCGGCGACAGGTTCGAGTGCGGCATTATCGCCGACAGCGGTATCAAGCGGCGCAGGTAAATTGTAAAAATGGGTAAACCCGTCTCAGCCGGCTAAAGGTGCGGATCGCGCTGCAAAACATCCAAGGCTTGGTCGAAAGCAAACACCTCGACATGCCGCAGCAACGATGCGACACCCTCGTGGCCAAAAGCTTGCCGTAATTGCTCCCGATGGTTTTGTACATAAACTTGCGATTGAATATTGCCCTCCTCCAGTAATATCCGCAGGCCTTCGACCACCGCACGCAGCGCTTCCTCGGAATAGATGGGCGGCGAAATGTCTTGAAGCGCAGGTTCAGCCGGCAACACATCGAGAATCTGCGCAATAAACCAGGCGAGTTGCTCCGTCAATTGTTTGAGCGGAATTTGCAAGGACTCGGCCGCTGCGGCCGCGCGCTGTTTTAACGTGATCTCAATACCCTCGGCGGTCTCCCGGATGTGGGTTATTCCCAAGGTTGCGGCACTGCTTTTTAAGGAATGCGCGGCTCTTTGTGCGGACTCCCCATCGCCCACCGCCAATAAATGCCGGATATTGTCGACTTCGGCCGCATGCCGCTGCGCGAAATGGCGTAACTGGCGCAAATAAAACGGCAGCTTGTGTTGCAGATTGTGTAAACCGGCCTGCAAATCCAGGCCCGGAATGTTCGCCAAACGCTCGAGCAGCGCCGCGTTGCCGTCGTTTTGCTCATCCGGGGTTTTATGACCGCGGGCAGGCGGGCTGGGCGGCAAAGGCGGCATCCAGCGTAACATCACGTCGTACAGCACCTCCGGATTCACCGGTTTGGGAATATGATCATTCATCCCAGCGCTCAGACAGGCGCGCCGATCTTCGTCAAAGGCGTTGGCGGTCATGGCCAATATCGGCGTCTTTTCCCGCCCCGGCATGCGCCTGATCGCCAGACTGGCGGCCATACCATCCATCTCCGGCATTTGCACGTCCAGCAGAATCAGGTCGTACAACTGTTTGGCGGCCATATCGCAAGCGATCCGGCCGTTTTCGGCCAAATCGACTACCAAACCGGCGTCTTGCAACAACTCCAACGCCACTTCCTGATTGATCAGATTGTCTTCGGCCAATAACACCCGTCGGCCTTTTAGGCGGGATAAATCCGGATGCCGCGCATCCGCGGGCGCTTTTTGCCGCCATCCCGACAGCACGCCGGCAATCGTATCGTGTAAGGCCGACAGCGTCACCGGTTTGGCAAGATGCCCCACAATCCCGACGCTGTACAAGTCCTCGGCGCTGCCGTCGTAACTATAGGCGGTCACCAAGACAATTTTCGGTAAGGCCTCGCCGAGGATTTCGCCCATCCGGCGCGCGGTTTGAATGCCGTCTACCCCCGGCATCATCCAGTCCATCAGCACCAGATCGAACGGTGCATCGGCTTGCCGGGCATCGACAACCTGTTGCACGGCCGCCAAACCGGAATCGGCGACGCTCACCCGCGCCTCGAACCGCGTCAGCATGTGGGCGATGGCTTCGCGGGCCTCGGCCACATCGTCTACCACCAATACTTTTAAACCTTTACGAATATCCGGCTTAGGCAATTGCAGCGCCGACCCCACCGCATACTCAAACGGCAATTCCAGCCAAAACGTACTGCCGTGCCCCAAGTTGCTCTGCACACCCACCGTGCCGCCCATCATTTCGATCAGACGCTTACTGATGGCTAGGCCTAAACCTGTGCCGCCGAAACGCCGCGACGTGGTGGAATCGGCTTGTTCGAAGGCTTGAAACAAACGGCTGCATTGCTCGGCATTCATGCCGATGCCGGTGTCGCTGATTTCGAATCGAGCCACAATCCCCACCGGATTTTTGGCTAGCAATTTAGCCCGAAACACGATGTGTCCGGCGTCGGTAAACTTGACGGCATTACTGGCAAAATTGAGCAAAATTTGTCCCAGCCGCAGCGCATCGCCGCGTAACACCGCCGGTAGCGCCGGGTCGATACGGTTAATCACTTCCAAACCTTTCTCGGCGGCGCGGTCGCAAATCAGGTCGTTCAAACTTTTGAAAACCTGGTCGAGATCGAAATCGCCGATGTCCAACACCAATTTGCCGGCTTCGATCTTGGAGAAATCCAGAATGTCGTTGATGATGCCCAGCAAATGCTGGGCAGCGACCGAAATTTTCGCCAGCTGTTCACGTTGCTTGGCATCCAGCGTGGTGTTTTGCAGCAAATGCGTCAAACCAATAATCGCGTTCATCGGCGTGCGGATTTCGTGGCTCATATTCGCCAAAAATGCACTTTTCGACACATTGGCCACTTCCGCTGCTTGCATCGCATCGGCCAATTGTTCGGTGCGTTCAACCACCAATTCTTCCAGATGCTCGCGATAGCTCTCCAACTCTAGGAGCATCTGCTTCTTCTCGCTGATGTCGTCCTTGATCGCCATGTAATGGCTAATCCGCCCGTCTTGCTGGCGAATTGGCGCCACGATAGCCGATTCCACAAACTCGCGGCCATCCTTGCGCTTATTGATAAACTCGCCCTGCCAGGACCGGCCGTGCGTCAAATTATCCCAAAGCACCGCAAAATACTCCGGCTTGGTTTTGCCCGATTTAAACAGACTGGCTTTTTGGCCCAACAGCTCGGAGCGCGTGTAGCCGGTGGTCTGGATCACGGCTTCGTTGACGTATTCGATGCGCGCATCCAGGTCGGTGATAACGATGCTCTCCGGGCTTTGCTCGACTACCAAGGATAATTTGCGCAGCGTCTCCTCCGCACGCTTACGCTCGGTGATGTCCATCAACGTTGCCAGTAAATTGTCGCCTATCGTCACCCCGGAGATGATGGCGGTGCGCACGTCGCCGTTTTTACAGGTCACTTGATATTCGTGAGATTCTATCGGTGCCTGCTGCTCGGCCGCGCGCTGCTGCAAATTCTGCCAGGTGTCGAAAACTGTTTGCCGGTAAACCGGATCGGGATACGCATGCTGCCACCAATCCTCGACGGTTGGGATGTCGGACAAGGTATAACCAAAGGTCCGGGCAATAGACTGGTTCAAAGCCAGCATAGTACCGTCGGCGGCGACCAGCGCCATCGGCACCGGCGCCACATCGAACAATTTACGGAAATTAGCTTCGCTTTCCCGCAGCGCCGCCTTGATACGCTTACGCTCAGTGATGTCGCGGACGATCTTCGACGCGCCGATGACCTTGCCGTCGCCATCTTTGATAGCCGAAATCGTCGAGGCGACCTCGATCCGGCTGCCGTCTTTACGCACCCGCTGGGTTTCGTAATTGCTGATCCGCTCGCCGTTTAAAATCCGCTGGAGCAAGTCGGCTTCCGTGATCACCAGTTCGGCGGGAAACAGCAGCGTGATCGGCTGACCAATAATTTCAACGGCGCTGTAACCGAAAATACGTTCGGCCGCGGGGTTCCAACTGGTAACGATTCCGTCCAAATTTTTGCCGATAATCGCATCGTCGGAAGAATTGACCAGCGCCGCCAACTGGGTACGTTCCGCCACCAAGCCCTGCTCAAGCAATACGTTCGCCGCCTTCAGAGCCTGCTCGACCCGCTCACGTTCGGCCACTTCCTGCTGCAACTGGGCGTTGGCCTCGCGTAACTGCGCCGGACTGGGCAATTGCAGCGCTTTGGGAATCAGCGGTATCAGCACCGCCACCGTTATCACCGAAACTATCGCCGTCACCACTTTGGCAAACGCATCCAGTCCGTAAAGTGGTTCCCAAATCACCACGACATCCATCAGATGCGTCGTACCGCAGGCCAGAATGAACACCACAAACAGCCACAACACCCGGACATACGGAAAATCCTGCCGATGCCGCGCGAAATAACCCAAGGCAACCGGCAGCAAAAAGTAGGACAGGAATATCAAGCCATCGCTAATCACGAAGGTCCACAACAAACCCGGCGACCAGCTCAGGCAATAGCCATGCGGCATAAAATTATTGTCGGTCAGGAACTTTAGAATGTCATTCATGGCAGGAAGATCGGTAATAGTGATTTGCACGATTTAGGGAACTTGAACGACATACCGTCGCCCCGTATCCGTTAGCTAACGCATAACCCGCATTTGGATTCTCTAAATCCGATACAACTAAACATAGCAGCTAGCCCAAACAGCGTAAGGTTTAGCCACTTTTTATGTGGAATTAAATGCTGGCAGCAGGTAGATGGTTGGGGGGAATACGCTTGGATTATTGACCCGGCCCTATTTATCACGGATGTGCCGTTCGGGCTGAGTGCTCCGGCGGGAGGCCGGGGAATGCCGAGGTCACATCATCAAGACTCATTTCCCGGATAACTGCTTCAATGAGGCCCCGGCGGGAGGCCGGGGAATGCCGGATTTCGAGCCTGAAAAGCCGGCAGTTAATGAGTTTTGCTTCAATGAGGCCCCGGCGGGAGGCCGGGGAATGCGGTTAAGTTGGTCTGGTCGGTAATGTCGGGATGTTGCTTCAATGAGGCCCCGGCGGGAGGCCGGGGAATGCGTTGTTCAGCAAGTCGGTGATATTGATCAAACAACCGCTTCAATGAGGCCCCGGCGGGAGGCCGGGGAATGCCTCTCGATCATCACTCGGTCTCCTGCACTGTCACGGTGCTTCAATGAGGCCCCGGCGGGAGGCCGGGGAATGCGTTTTCGCCGTGCGTGACTTCAAGCGCGCGAATCGTTCGCTTCAATGAGGCCCCGGCGGGAGGCCGGGGAATGCAAAACAGCGCCCAAAACGTAGCCACGGAAGCGTTGCGGCTTCAATGAGGCCCCGGCGGGAGGCCGGGGAATGCGCTGGATAGTGCCGTGAACAAAACCCCCGAAAACATTGCTTCAATGAGGCCCCGGCGGGAGGCCGGGGAATGCGGTGATCGGGCTGGATAACACTGCCATAATCACTGCGCTTCAATGAGGCCCCGGCGGGAGGCCGGGGAATGCACAAACAGGACAAGCCCAGACAGACGCGCAAGTCTGGCTTCAATGAGGCCCCGGCGGGAGGCCGGGGAATGCGTAGCCCCGAGGGAAAACCCACCACTCCAAACACCAGCTTCAATGAGGCCCCGGCGGGAGGCCGGGGAATGCCTGAAACCATTACTATCGGTAGGCCAACAGGTCTACGCTTCAATGAGGCCCCGGCGGGAGGCCGGGGAATGCCGAGTTTTTATCATACAAGATGGCATAAGGTTGGCTTGCTTCAATGAGGCCCCGGCGGGAGGCCGGGGAATGCTCCCCTTTCTACCGGTAACGGTCCTTATTCTGCGGTTGCTTCAATGAGGCCCCGGCGGGAGGCCGGGGAATGCGCTGACCATCGGCGGCGTTAAGTCCAGCAAGGATTTGCTTCAATGAGGCCCCGGCGGGAGGCCGGGGAATGCAAGGTAGAAGCCGCTAGACAAGGGGTTTTAACCTATGCTTCAATGAGGCCCCGGCGGGAGGCCGGGGAATGCCATGCTTACAGATGGGGAGCCAATGCAAAACGTACCAGCTTCAATGAGGCCCCGGCGGGAGGCCGGGGAATGCGTTTTGTCACGTTTGGGATCGGTGGCGGGATCGTGGCTTCAATGAGGCCCCGGCGGGAGGCCGGGGAATGCCAAGGTAAACATCTATTGTCCTTCCCTTTTCATCCTTGCTTCAATGAGGCCCCGGCGGGAGGCCGGGGAATGCATTCAGCGCGTCCGCCGCATCAATACCGTTTTTGACGCTTCAATGAGGCCCCGGCGGGAGGCCGGGGAATGCGACGCCATCATCGACACCGAAAACATCTTTAGACGGCTTCAATGAGGCCCCGGCGGGAGGCCGGGGAATGCGAAAAAGTGGGCACAAAAGGATCGGGCCTTTACGACCGCTTCAATGAGGCCCCGGCGGGAGGCCGGGGAATGCCCAGCTTCCGGGATAAACCAGCCAAAGCTGTTTGCTGCTTCAATGAGGCCCCGGCGGGAGGCCGGGGAATGCCGGCGACGAGGCCAGTGGTGACTGAGCTGGGTAAACCAGCTTCAATGAGGCCCCGGCGGGAGGCCGGGGAATGCCGCGACACCTGTACTTGCCCCAGCATTGCCGTTATAAATGCTTCAATGAGGCCCCGGCGGGAGGCCGGGGAATGCCCCGGTTTACCTGGAAGCCCAGCGCCGAAGCCATTGCTTCAATGAGGCCCCGGCGGGAGGCCGGGGAATGCGGGAGCAGTACCAGAGAGGGCACCCAAACGACCAAGCTTCAATGAGGCCCCGGCGGGAGGCCGGGGAATGCTTGATACTGTTTGCGTGCCATCGTCATTTAAACCAAGCTTCAATGAGGCCCCGGCGGGAGGCCGGGGAATGCATGACCACATCAAGTTATGGTTTCAATCCTATAACACGCTTCAATGAGGCCCCGGCGGGAGGCCGGGGAATGCAGCGCGGGCTGGAGGCCATGATTGGCGGGGCCTGCGCGGGCCGTTTGCGAGGACTACGTAAAACGGCCGTTCAACTTTAGCGGAAAAGTTTGCGCCGCGCCAATCCAATTTGCTAAGTATTTGATTGTTAAAGAGCTGCCGGCTTGCGAGAGCTGACCGGTTTTTGCGCGCCACTACAGCGCTCGCAAAGCGGCGGCGGAAAATCCACATCAGACGATGACCGGCTGCCGTTCCACCACGTCGAAATCCTTGCCCAAACTGACCACCGAGGGCTTGACCGTTTCCGCCGGCCCAACATTTATAATCAGAACATGGTCGTCGCTATGATGGATGATGCCATCCAGCAACGAGACCAATTCCGCATGGCGTTTGCGGCTCAACCGGCATTGAAACACCGACAATTGCAGCCAATCGCCGTAACCTTTCATCAGCCGAAACACCCGCCGCCAGCGTTTGGTATCGCTGATGTCGTAAGTGACGATATACAGGTGTTCGTAGGCAGCCATCAGCGGGTGGTGAAGTTGGGATATTCCGGCAATTCACCGAGCAAATAGCGGCCGAACAAGCGCGCCTGAATCTCGAACACCTGCCGATAATTGGCCTTGTAGCCGAAGATGGGATGCGTTACTTCCTGGCTCAAGCGCCGTTCGAAAGCGGTGATGAAGCGCTTGCGGCCGCCCTCGTTCAGGGCCACGCTGCCGGCGGCACAGATAAAGTCGGTGGGCCGCACTTCGCCGTTATTTATGACTTGCAATACCGTGGAATCGGCGATGATGGGCCGAAACGGTTCCATCAAATCCAGCGCCAACGCCGGGCGGCCGTAACGCGGTTGGTGGTAAAAGCCGCGATACGGGTCCAGGCCAACCGCGCTCAGATTCATGGTCCAGGTGCGTACCAGCATGGCATACGCAAACGACAGCAAGGCGTTGACCGGATCGGTGGGCGGGCGGCGGTTGCGGGTGTTGAAGTCAAAACTCATCTGTTTGCTGTCGTCCGGCTTTTTGATCAATTTATCGAACGCGCCGAAATACAAGGCCGCCGCCGCGCCTTCGATACCCAACAATTGCGGTAAATCCAGCGCACGTTGCGATTTGTCGGCCAGGGACTTCAGCGGTTCCAGCAACATTTCCACCGGCTCGTCGGCGCGCCAATTGCGCCGGGCCTGGGTTCGGCAATTCTGGATTTTGGCGCGCACCAGATTGCGGGCAATTGCCAGACAGGTTTTGTCGTCGAAACTGGCTTTATATTGGGCGGTGCGCAACTCGACATTCTTATGGCCGGTGCCGATGGTGTGGCCGACAAACCAGCCGCCGTAGCTGTGCCAACTGACCGGAATCTCGCGCTTCATCAGGTCTTGCAAACACGGCGTGGTGATGTAGACGTTGCCCATGACCACCACTTGCGAAGTGTCCACCAGCCGCGCGGTTTGGACTTTTTCGTCGTCGATGCTGATTTCCAGCTCCTCGCCCTTCTTGCCGATCTTGGCCTTCCAGGCTTGCACGTAAACCGGCAAGGCTTCGTCGCGCATCACCGCCAGCGGCCGGGGTTCGAGATCGGCGTGGCGCAGGTAATTGACTTCGTCCGGCAGACAAATACCCACCAGCGAGCAACCGGAGCATTTAGGACTGTCCTGCAAGGGTTCCGGAATATGGCCGCCGGCGGCGATCAGGCGCAGACCGTTGATGGCATTGGCGGTGAGTTGCTTCAATTCTTCGTCGAAAGCCACCCGCACCCGCTCGCGGCTTTGCACGAAATACAACGCGCCTTCTTCGCAGACATAACCGTGTTCCTGCAACACCATGCCCTGCACGCAAAGCTGTACCCGCTCCGGATCGTAAGCACCGCGCGCCACGTGCGGACGCTTGCCGCGTTTGTAATCGATGGGCGTGACCACGCCGTCCTCGGCTTCGATCAAATCCAGCTTGGCGATCAGGCCTAAACGGTTGGAAGACAGGGTAATCGAGCGGCCATGCAGCTTCTCGGCGTCGTCCAACTCGTCGGCTTCCGGAAAGCTTTTGGACGGCTTGTCCACCCGGCGATGGGCGTGGTCGCCTTCCACGGTGTCCGCCGACGCCGCCCATTCGCCCTGCACCCATTCCAGATAAGCCAAGCGCGGGCAGTACTGGTATTCGTTAATCATCCGCGCCGGCAATAAAGGCATGTCGCCGGAGAGCTCCGGGAACGGTAGCGGTAGCTCTAGCTGGATGGGGACTTGGTCGTCGGACATGATTCGCTCGATTGCTCTTAAAATTTAGTCAAGCCAAAACGCTTCGATCAATCCGCCTTCGGTATCGAGCAGCCACCACTCCAAGCCTTGCTTGGTGACCATTCGATGCAAAACATACCCCGGTTGCCAATACTGTAAAACGGCTTCGAGGATTAACGGCGGAATCTCCGGATGATCTAAGGGCACAGGCGCTTCTTCGGGCCAATCGCTTGTCGTTACATCGCACATATTAAAAAACCAGGTTTGTTATACGTTTTGTCATACAATTTGTCTGTCATTTTGTCTTTTGAAGGAGTCCGCCATGCCCGCCATCAGCCTACGTTTACCCGACGATGTGGAAGCCAACCTCAAAGCCGAAGCCCAATTGGAAGGCAAAAGCCAATCGGAAATCGCCCGCCTGGCGATCACCGAATACCTGGCCCGCCACGAACGCGAGCGGTTTATGGCGGAAATGGTGGCCGCGGCGCACGCCTTGGCCAACGATCCGCAAGCCAGGGCGGAAGCGCTGCAAATTGCCGCGGATTTCGACGCAGCGGACGATGGCCTGGACCGAATAATTGCTGATGAACGCGCCGCCGGTATCGACCCCGACGAAAAATGGTGGGAATGATGAAACGCGGCGAGGTGTGGACCGCCAATCTGAACCCCAACAAAGGCGCCGAAATCGGCAAAATCAGGCCGGTGCTGGTGTTGCAGGACGATACGCTGATTACCGGCGGCCTGCCCACGATCGTGGTGGTGCCGCTGACCAGCCAGTTTCGGCCTAATCTGGCGCCGTTGCGGATACCGATTGCCCCGCAAGGCCGGCTGAAAGCCGCCAGTTACGTCATGGCCGAACAACCGCGCGCCATCGACCGCTCCCGCTTCGGCGAAGGCCCCCTCGCCACCGTCACCGCCGAGGAACTGGCGGCGGTGGAGAAGAGTTTGCGGGCGGTGATGGGGTTGTGGTGAGCCATTATTCATTGGCTTTTACCGGAGCAAACAAACCCAAGCCAAAATGGCAACCAAAACCCAATGCCAGCGGGCCGGTAACCGGTTCGGCGAACGTCAGTTGCCAGAACGAACCTCGGGTATCCGGTTGCACCAGCCCCCTTTTGCTTCGAAAGCGGTGAAAGTCAATCGGGCGGAGTTCGCGGCCGTTGGGCTTAATGTTCGGTAACAGCCGGATTTCGGTAGGTTCGGCCCATTGGCGTTCCCAACATTCCCGGCGAATCTGCGCCGATACGTCGAAGTCTTTTTTGCAATGCCAAGGGTGCAGATACGGCGTTTGCGACTGCCAAACACTGGCGGTCTGGACGATAGGCGAGACGCTTTCGAAATCTTCACGCTGGCCGATATGCTCCAGCATTAAGTGCCATTCCTGGCCGTCAAAGCCTTTGACCGTTTTTAACGCGCCGAAAACCCGGCGCATGTCACCGTCAATACCGGCCGGGACGTGAATTAGCACGTGATCGAGCAGGCCGTTGGAGTCGGCTTGCGGCAGGTAAAAGGCGTGACAGTGGCGGTTATCGGCATTCAAGCCATGCCCGGACAGCAACGGAGGAATCGCGGTTTCGCCCAATGTCCATTTGGCCTTACCCATCACCGCTCGGCGCACGTGCTCGGCAAATCTGATGGTATCCAATTCCCGCATCAACGGCTTGCCGTATACGGCGTAACGCACCGTGTCGGCGGGCGGGCTAGGTTTAGGTTTGGCACGGCTGGCAACGCTGCTTTTCAATGCTTGAATCGGGCGCTGATAGAGAATTTTTTGCGCGGCGGGCGGCGCGCTCCAGCCGGCGTTTTGCAAGTCGGCGGTGTCCAGGCTGACCGCCTCCAACCAACTGGTCGGCAGGGTTTTCTTGATGCTTTTCGATTCGGAGGCTTTCAACTTACGCAAGGCTAAGCCGGACTGCATTTGCTGCTGGAAATTGGCGTAGGCATCGGGCGTAAGCGGTGCGTATAACTGCACCGGTTCGGTCTGAATCTCGCCGGTTTCTTGATCGATTTGGGTGCTTCCCGGAAAACAGTTTGGTTCTCCGTTCCAATCGCCGAGGCGTTTTGCTTCCACCCAGGATTCGGCGCGTCCGACATAACCGATGCAGTCTAAAAGTTCGTCCAGCAATGCGGTTTGTGCCTCGTTCAGTTGGCACTCGGGCCAGTGCACGATCAGCGCTTCAGTCGGATCGATGCGGGCAAAGGCATCGAAAATCAACGTGGATTTTTGCCGATTGGGCATGTAATGCCGGGTATGACTGTGCACCGCCGTCGGCAGCCGGTAATGCGGCGGTTCGTCCGCCAGCAAACCGAGCAAGCTTGTCAGCAAGGTCTCTGGGTAACGCTGATGGTCGAGTTTACGGTACCAGGTGGCAATCAAGGCGCGGGTCAAGCGCCATGCGTCGGGCGGCCAAGCCACGTCCGCCTCGTTGACGTGCCTGCCCCACGGCGTGGCGTGGTAACGCCCGCCGGGAAAGCTGAGCGATAGCGTAAGCATGGCTTAGTCCTCGCTTTCCGTTTCGGCCTTGGGCTTTTTGGCTTTGCCTTTTTCCCAGGTGACCGTGGTAACCCGCGGCTCGGCAAAGCGGTTTTCGGCGGCAACGGCGGCAATCAACCCCGGTAACACGGCTTCCAGGGTATTACGCTCAGGCAGTTCCCAAGCGTCTGGACGGGTAACGGTCAGTTGTTTGACATCCAAATCGCAGGCGGTGCGTAAGCGCAAACCGAAGTCCAGAACCGCCCGGATTTTGTAGAGCGCCAAGGCGATCAGCAATTGCTCCACCGCAATGCCCAGGCCGAAACCGCGTATTTGAGCGAGGTCGATGTTGAAGTAAGCAGTGATTTTGGGTGCTGTGTAGTCGCTGCGCGAATAAGGAACGTTGCCGAAACCTTTGGCGGTATCGCCGGACGGATTAACGTGGTCGTTTTTGACGCCGCCGCTTTGCGCCAAATTCACGTCTTCCGCTTCGATGAACGACGACACGACGCGGGGCAAGCGTAAGCGACCGCCTGCCAATTCTTTTTTCGCAAGAAACAAGCCGTGGAGCAAGGCGTTTGCGTCGTATCTCAGTACGACCGCAGCGAGCTTTTTGAGATCTACTGCCCCCTCGTCCATGTCCGCCAATTCGGCTTTCAATTTATCAAAGACTGTTTGGTCTTTTCCCTCAAGGACGTATGCCGAGTTTAGGCGGTGGGCTTCCTGTACTGTGTTGGTTAAAGGTTTCCCTTGATTATCAATCACCTTAATCAAGGGTAAGCCTTTTAGCGGGGCCACCCAATCATCATTCGGCGCATCCCAGCAAACGGTCTCCATCCGGTTAGCCATACTCTGCGCCGATTCCACCAGCAGTAGTCGATTTCCGTTGGGTCCATCGTAAACGGCGGCGCCCAAGTCGGGAAATCCGGTGGGCTGAAAACGCGCGCCTTGCAGGGGTTGTAATTCGGCCTCGATCAACAGTCTTGGGGCGGCGTGTAGAGCGGAAAAGTCGATACTCATGGTTTATCTCCTGGTAACAAAATAAAAATATGCAATTCCCTGGTTACCACGCGCTGCGTGGTAACCCGAATGCACCGCGCTGCGGTGCCTAGGCTGACCGCCGCGCGTTCAAGCCCGGTATTCCAACGCGGCGCGTTGGAACAAGGAATATGTGAGGTAAATGTCATTGGGCCGATTCGGCTTGCTGTTCCGTTGCTTTTTCACCGGTGCCCAGCGTCAGCAACAGACTTTTCAGTTGGCCGGATGCGAGCGGAAAAGCTAACGCCGCCAACAGGCGAGGCCCATCGATTCCAACTGCTCTTGGCGCTTGCTGCGGGAAATGCGGCAAACCGACGCCGACTTGGCGCAGCTTGGCCCAAGCCCAATCGACGGTTTTTTGCGTTTGATTGGCGGCCAACCAGGACAGTAACTCGCCGCGTAGCGGTAGCTTGGCATCCGCCGCCAAGAGACCGATTCTGACCAATTCGCGATCCGGCACGAAAAACGGCTTAAGCAAGGCATAGGCGGCGGGCAATGCGGCATGCCGAATTGTGGGTGTTTGAAGTCCGGTTGAGTTGAAGTCCTTGAGCAATGCCAAGCCCTGCACCAAGTCGCTGATCCGCCGATCATCCACAGAGCCAGCCAAAAATGCGGCTATATCGGCTTGATTGGCGCCGACACCATAGGCAAAGGGTTTGTCCTTATGTGAAAGCCGTTGCGCCGCCAGCCAGCGGCAACGCAGGGTTTCATTCAGATTTTGCGTGAGAGAACCTTCGCCCCAAACGGCCAGCCGCGATTCGTTGTCCCAGACATAGCCTTTCTTGTCGAGTTTGATGCCGGCAAAATGTAAGCGCATAGGCAAACCGGCAGATGTGTCGAAAACCGATTCGGTAGGGCTTTCCTGTAATGCGGATTTTGTTGATCCGCCGCCAACGGCTTTTAAGCCGGCCAAAGCGCAGGCTAATCGAAACTCCGGGCTGGCATCGTCGCTGGCGACCAGCCACTGCGTGCTTAATAAGGGTATCGATTGGTGAATGTCTTCTTTTGCTTTCGGGCTGATACTGACAGTGCGTTGAATTTTGCCGAGTAACATCAAAATGTCTTGGCAAACCCGACGATCCGCGCCGCGCGTGAGGTCGAACAAACGGTTTTCCAGTTGATGCGCCAATGAGGCCAATCGCGCCGACGCTTTGTCACTGCGGGCAAAGCGGCGCAAACCGTCCAAAAAGCGGTTGCGTTCCAAATCGTTAATCAATTCTGCCGATGGGTTAGCGCGCGTTGCAATCCGGCTTATCGGTGTAGCCAGATACGATTTACCGGAACGCATCATGAACCCGTAGCGCTGAAATTCGGTAATGCCGCGATCCACGCCCAAGGACGCCACGGCACGCGCGAAGTCCAAGCCGTCTTTGGCTGGTCTTCTGCCCACGGTGGCCCGGCCTTCTTGAAACAAGCCGTTTAACTCGTTTAGACCTGTCGCTTGATACCACACAGGCAACCAGATTTCGTCATGCGAATCCGCTTCGTCGTTTTGGTTGCCCGCACCACTACCGCCACCGGCCATCCGAACGGTGAAGGGGTAACTCAAACTACTGTTTTTATCCTGCTGCAAGCGTCTGGTGGTATTGGCGGCAAACAACAACGCCCCTTCCAGCATCAGCACAAAGTCCCAAGGATTTATCAGCGATTTGGCCTCGAAGCCCACCGTTGCGTTCGGGCCACCCGCGTTACCGGGGAAAAATTGTCCAATGGCCGCGTCTTTGTGCATCTGTGGTGTGGCATCGGCAAATAGCGAGTTTGATAGCCAAGCTGCGCTCGATACTGTCGCTTGGCCGGTAAGAGGGTCGAACAACTGTAGTTGCCGCTGCATGAAATTGTTGGTGAAGTCCAAGTTGCCATCATTGCCGCCGGTTCCAAGCAATGGCGGAAAAAAGGTTTTATCGGTGCCGATCAGCAAAACGGCGTCCAACCAACTAAGGAAAACATCGGGAAAGGTATTGCGGAAAATTTGCAGCATCAGGTCTTTGGCCTCTGCTTTTGGCGCTTCCTGGCAATCGTGCTTGGTCAGCAATGAGCGTATTTGTATTAGTACATCCCGATAAACAGCAAAACGGTCGCATTCGCTATCGATAAAAGCTTTAACCGTGCGAGTGGCTTCTGTCTCCTGATCTCGTACGCCGGTTTTTAATTTTTTTCCGGTTTCAGGATCGACGTTACTGGTCTTGCCTTCCTGAAAGTAAAATCCGCTCCCGCCATTCCAAGGCGCGGTAATCGGCGTGGGTCGATACTCATCCAGAAAAAACCGCAACAGACTTTCTTTATCCAAACTGCTTTGCAACACAAAGGCCTCGTCCCGCCAGCAACCTTTCGCATTCGGGTCTTTCTGCTCCGCGACCAAACGCAGTATGCCCAGCGCCTTCAGGTAATAGGCCAGCGGTGTAGGTGCGCAGCCTTTTAATTCGATTTCGTGGCTCATAGCGGATTCTCCGTACCCTCTTGTTGTTCGGCTTCCGAGGCGCGCCAGTCGGCGATGCGGACCAGGGTTTCGTACCAGGCCAGTTCGAATGGGCCGTATTCGCGCAATAGGTTCTGCACGCGCGTGGTCCAAGACGGCCCCATCACTTCGGTTTCGCCCAGTTGCATCAATTCCAGCCGCAACTCGGTAGCCGGCATGATTTGGTCGAGGATGGCAACTTCCGGCAAACGGTCGCCTTGGTAAACGCCACGGGCAAACAGGATATGCGGCTTGTCCTTGGGAGGCTTTTCGTCCGGCATGGCTCTGATGCTTAAGCGCACTTTGCCGTGGTGGGCGACGATCAAATAGGCAATCAGGTCGCGTTGCGGATGTTCGGCGTTGTTGATTAGCCACGCCAGCATGGAGGCCAGTTCGTGGCGGAAATATCGGCGTTGGTGACCGGCGTTTGCCGCGGATTTGGCCCAAAGCTTTTCATCGCTCAGCCGTTCATCTTGCAGCATGGTGTGTTGAAATACTTTGTGCGATTTACCCACGTCATGCCAAGCAGCGGCTGTAACTACCGCGTGTTTTCCAATTGCTTGGGCCTGCACCTGTTCTACCAAGTGTTGGGCATGTTCGAAAACATGCCGCAAATGAGCGGGCAGTTCTATCGCCTTGGTTTTACGGCTATCTTGGTCGCCGGTAAAACTGTCATCGCTTTGCGCCGCTTCCGACAACACGACCGGCATCGCTGGTTTTTTGATGGGATCGAAGCCTGATTCCAGATCGTAACCGCCGTGTCGGGCCAGCAAGAGCAAGGTCATGCCCGGAAATGGCTGATCGATCTTTTTCCAAGTTTTTGCCAAGCCGTCCCAGACGAAAGCGGCTCGCTCCTTGTCTTTGAAATAGTCTTTGATTTGTCCCATCGACACCGGGCAAAGCTCGCTATGCAAAGGTTGCGGTTCGTCAGTCTGCGGCTTTTCGATGTCGCGCCAAAACACCCGTAGTTGCGCCGCGCCTTGGTCACGGATGAATGGGGAAATGTCGGTGTCGAAGCCGCTCAGGTCGGCGTCGGTGTTGAACAAATCCAGAAAATCTTTTTTGCGCAGGACGGGATGAATCGCCTGTTCAGTGGTCACTTTCGGCAGTTCGGACGGCGTGGCGCTCTCCAGACTCAGCAAATGGCTGCGGCTAAGTGCAAAATCCTCCGGCGCGTAGGGCAAGGTATCGTCTTCGATGTCGATCCAGAAAATATCCGCGCCGCCGGTTTGGTTATATTCGCCGTAACGGTTGCAGCGCCCGAAGCGTTGGACCAACGACGACCACGGCGCAATCTCGGTAAACAAGGTCTTGCTGGAAATATCCACCCCGGCTTCGATGGCTTGGGTGGCGATGATGATGCGGCCCGCTTCCGGTGCCACTTGCTGTAAACGCTGGTTGAGTTGCCGCCGCTCTTGCAGCCGGAATCGGGCATGAACCAACAATAATTCCGCCGCCGGCTTTTGCTTTTTCAGTTGAGCATATATCTGCTGCGCGCGTTCGACCCGATTGACGATCACCAAACTGTTCGTCCCTAGTTGATGCTGTTGGCTAACCAGTTCGGCGAGTTGCGCGACGTAGTTTTTTTTGGTTTCGGTGCTTAGCAGGCATGCCGCTTTGGAAAGGCGCTTTATCGCCTTAATGCGTCGTTGTACCTCTGGCAGGGCTTGTTCGGCGCTGCTCAATGGCAAACTGATTGCCTTTGGCAAATAATCGGCAAAGTCTACTGTATTCAACCAATCGCGATTTAAGGTGGCGGAAACCCAAAGGCTTTTTGTGACGACACTGGTTGTCAGCGTACGCCGGAAGGCTTCCACTTGCGCGCTGGTCGATAAGCCCGCCCCCATCAACTGCACTTCGTCGAACACCCACAGTGCCTCGTTATGCAGCAAGGCAAAATGCACAGGCCATTGGTAACGGCTAACGCCGTAGCCGCGCATTAAGGCGCGCGACAACAGCATGTCCTGAGTACCGATCAGAATAGCGTCTTTTTCCGGTTGCATCACCCAGGATTGGCCGTCTTCGCCGCCCATCAAAATGTGAACATTGACTTGATCTTGCAGATTCAAGCGTTCTAGCCAGGAATCGATGTTGGCTTGGGTTTGCTCGACCAAAACCCGCATCGGTAAGCAGTACACCAGTCGGCGCGGCGTGTCGGCATCATGCGCGACTTGGCGTTTATAAAGCCACGCCAATATGATTGCGGCGGTTTTGCCGAGGCCGGTTGGAATTTCCAGGAAATCCGGCCAAGCAGCTTGGGCAAGGGTTTGTTGATACGGAAAAGGTTCCGCTAACAATGTTGCTTGTCTGAAAAATGCGCTGTAGTCGCTCATGGCAAACCTTTTGAATCAGGGTAAACGTTTTCTAACATGGCTCGGTCTCAGAACCTGAGGCCGAGATTTTTTTCGTACAACTATTTTTCAAGTCATCGGTAAAGCGCCAGCAACTTCTCCGCTTCTTGCCTGACCAACTCCCGCAAAAACCCCGGCTCCACTACCTCCACCTCGGCGCCGTATTTCAAAATATCCATCAGTAGCTCTTCGTGACGGTTGAAGGGGATGCGTAGTTGGTAGCGGCCATCGGTTAGCCACTCGTGTTCTTGTTGGCTGTGCCAGGTTTCGTCGGCTACCCAGCGGCCGGCTTTGGCGGAGAAATTGAGGATGGCGGTGTGTTTGGGCATGCCGGCGAAGATGCCGTAGGAGGAGCCAAAATGTTGTTGCAGCGTGGCCGGGTCCAGCAGTTGCGCCGGTTCGCCGCTGGCGGTTGCCGATCTGATGCGGTCCAGCGCGAAGGTACGCGGTTCGTTGCGCTGGTGGCAGTAGGCATCGAGGTACCAGTTGTCTTTGTACAAAACCAGATTTTGCGGCGATACCGATCGCTCGCTGGTTTGGTCGTCGCTGCGGGCGTGATACTGGATAATTAGCCGGTGTTGATTGAACAGGGCTTGGACCAAGGTCAGAAACAAGTCGTCGTTGCGGCTGCGGTAGGCTTGGCTAAGGATTTTGATGCGGCCCAATTGCGGGGTCTTAACGCCCGGCGAGCGGTCCAGCAGTTTTTGCAGATGGTCGCGGAGTTGGCCGATTTCATTTTGCAATAAGCCCGGCGCCAGGTTGCCGAGCAGGTGTTGGCAGGCGATCAGGGCTTGCAGTTCTTCGGCGGTGAGCCAGATGCCGGGTAGTTCGAACGGGTGGCGCGGGTCGTCGCGGTCGTAGTAGTAACCGCCGGCGCTGCGGTCGCAGACCAGCGGCGCGTTCAAACGGTAGCGCAAGTCGTCCACCAAGCGCTGACGGGTGGCTTTTGAGCAAACCAGTTCTTTGTCTATTTCTGATCCGGAAATCGGCGTGCGGCGGTTTTTCAGCAAGCCGTGGAGTTTGACGATTTTGTCGAGGTGATGCATGGCGGAAATCTCTATCCTTGATGATTTGTCGCTAACAGCTTAGACCAGTTTTTCAAGCATGGCCGGGCTGACCTTTACGGGCCGGACTGAGTTTGCCAAAACCTATAAAGCCAGCCGCATGATGACACCTTTACCCGCTAAACTTGGCAAGATGATGCCTTGTCTTACCAGCCTTGCTTAAGACAGGCAAAAACTGCCATTGCCCTTTGGGAGAAGCTGGTGATAATGGGCTCAACAAAGCTTTAACCTTACTTTACGTTCCTGACTCCAGCCCGCTTGCATATGAGGAAGGCAATTCAACGGCGTCCGCTTAACATGCGGGCCGCGGGCTGAATGATCGTTAAAACTGCAGTCTATGATCGATTGAAACCATGGAAAACTCGACTTTATTGAACCGTTCGAAAAAAACCTCACTGCCCGAGCATTCGGTGCTTTTACCGATGATGCAGTTGATCTGGCGGCCGTTGGCGACGCTGGCCGGAATTCATAAGCAATACGGCGAGCTGGTGTTGGGACGGCTGTTGGGCAGAAAAATTCTGTTCGTCTGCGACCCGGAATATATAGAGCAGATTTTCAATCTGGAGGGCAAAGGCCAGTTGAACCGAAATTTTCTTTATAGTGCCAAGAAATCGCTGTTCGGTAACGGCTTGGTCAATAGCGAAAGCCAGGTTTGGAGTAAACAGCGCCGCTTGATGCAACCTTTGTTTACCAAGGACACGGTTAAAAACTATGAGTTGATCATGGTCGAAGAAGCGGCGGCGATGGCGGAAGAGTTGAAAAAGGCGGCGTCCGGCCAAGTTGATTTAAGCACGGAGATAAAGCGGCTGATTCAGCGGATTTTTATCCGCATCCTGCTGGGCAAGTCCGTGGATCAGCTAAGCAACGGCGCGGAGCTGATCAAGGTGATTGAAATCATCTGTCAGGAGTTGCCGGTACAGTTGGGCAGCGAAATTGTGCTTGGCCGCCGTTTGAAACGCTTCATCCCGCTAAAATCCAAGCGTTATCTCGCCGCCGTGAACTATCTGCAAACCTTTATCGGTGCGGAAATTGCGCAGACGCGGACGAATCCGGGACAAAGTCTGATATCGCAGTTAATGCAAGCCAGCGACCGCAGTACCGGTTACACGATGCCCGACAATTTGCTGCAAGACGAAGCCGTCAATCTGTTCTTCGCCGGCCAGGAAACCACCATCAATACCTTGGTATGGTTTTTTTATTTAACCGGCAGGCACCCGGAGGTACGCGACAAGATCGCCGCCGAAATCCGCAGCTTGCCGAACGAAACCTTAAGCGCCGCGCACTTGGGCCAGCTGAGTTATACCAAAGCCGCGTTGAACGAAACCCTGCGCCTGTATCCGCCCACGTCGGCGCTGTCCACGCAAACCATTCAGGACATAGAGCTGGGCGATTATGCGATTCCCGCCGGTACCATCGTGTTATTGAGCATGCACACCACTCACCATAGCGCCCGGCTTTGGGACAGCCCGGACGCTTTTAATCCCGACAGATTTCTGGAAACCGCGACGCCCGGCGGACACAAATACGCCTTTTTTCCGTTCGGCGGCGGTTTGCATAATTGTATAGGGCGTCATTTTGCCGAGCTGGAAATGCTGTTGGTCATAGCCAGTTTTTTCAAGGCATTTACCTTCGAAACCGACATTTCCGTCAAAGAAGCCTTCAGCGTTACGTTGAAACCGGACCGTCCGGTTGTTGGCAGAGTGGAACCAATTGGTTAAGCTTACGGTCTGCGCTGACGGTTATAGCTAGTCGGCGTCGCACGGGCCGACTAGACGGCCTTTTTACGTAACAGGGAGCGTCATGAAACAGACCATTAGTTTTGTCACACTAGGCGTAGCCGATTTGGCTAGAAGCCGGCGTTTTTATAAGGCACTGGGTTGGCAAGAGTCTTCCGGCAGCCAGCAGGAAGTGGCATTCTTCCAAGTAGGGAGCCTGGCATTTGCGTTGTATGGCCGCGAAGCATTAGCAGACGACGCAATGGTATCGGCCGATGGCTCAGGCTTTGCCGGATTTTCGCTGGCTCACAACGTCGCATCGGCAAAAGAAGTTGACGCGACCTTGCTTGAAGCGGTTTCGGCGGGAGGTAAGCTGGTTCGTCCGGGCGAAAAAGCGGCTTGGGGCGGCTTCAGAGGGTATTTTTCCGACCCCGACGGCTTTCTTTGGGAGGTTTGTTTCAATCCTTTTTTTCCAATCGACCAACACGGTTTTGTGCAACTGCCGAACTAAACCAAGATTCCAATACCCCGCCTTGCACTGGCGTTATATCAGTTGTTCGGGCGTTATTGGGCAAAAACTGCAACCATTAATATTCAATAGTGGCCGATAAGGCCGGATAATCACATCAAAATGAAATTTAGAGTTTTTCTGCAAAGACTATCTCATCCTCGCGTTAGAAGACGATTAAAAATCGGCCTGTCCGTTTGGGGCGTGGCTATTGTCATTAGCCTGATTGCCAAACTGGCTTACGATATTGGTTATTTTAAAGCGCAATCGTTAATAAACGATAAAAACTCGGCAACCCCTAATATCACCCAGATACTAACCATAGAATCGGCTCAGCGCATAGTATCCGGAGCTTTAAAAGAAGATCCTGATTATCCAAAGACCATTGTGACGCAGGTTATTGATAACAACCAAAAGCTGGCGACTATTATTGTCGAAAATAACAAGCAAAGAAAAATAGGCTGGATTATCGATATGCGCTTGTTTTTTACCGGCGATTTATTTAATGACAACGGCTATAACTTAACCGAATCTATTGAGCATCAGCATAATATCAGTAGAGGCGAAAACTGATTATTAATCCGCCCCTGGCCAATATCGTCGCTCCCGCGCAGGCGGGAGCACAGCGGCTATACCGAATCGCTGCGTGGTCCAAAGGCTCCGGACTGCAAAGTCCCGGTTAATCCATTTGCGCAAAGACCGGTTATCCAAGCCGCCAAACAGGCTGTTGAGAGCCGCCTGACAAACTGCTACCATCGGCGGACAATATCCTCATTGATCTATCTCAGCGCGATATTCTCTTTGCTTCCAAACAAAATCTCAGCGGATTTAAGGACCTAAACATGCCGATTATTGCGTACCAATCCCTTAACTCTAACTCCAGTTCCGAGCACGGTATCAGCGCCTCCAATTCTCAGTACTTCACGAGAATGACACATGAGCATATGGCGCAAAATTCGGCCCCCTGGAATCTGGTTCTGCCGACCGCGCCCGATATTTCGCCGGACATTCCGGTACAAGGACCAGCCGAACTGCGTTCGACAGCGTCGTCCGGATACATGGATAAAGGCCAACACAGCAACGACAGTTTTTCGAGTATGGTTGCCAATAAGGTCCGGCAAATTTACCAAAACCTGATACGCGCTTTCGGCGGCGCCGATTTACTGGTGTGCGGCGAACTGGACAGCAGCCATTCGGACTGGACATCCCTGCATAGCAACGCCGGGCAATTGATTCATACATCCTCGCCTGCCAAGGCTTGTAATTGCTTTAGCGTCCATTCCACTAAAGATGCGGCCAACAAATTTCTGGGCGAAGGCGACGGTTGGCTGGCGATAGCGTGTTACAACATCATCGTGGTATTCGTACACGTGCCAAATTCCATCGCCAAAGATGAAAATAGCCTGATGAGCTATTACCAAAAAATTAACAGCGTGGTGATTCAAGCCGGACTGGGGCCGATTGACGTGGTAATGGGCGATACGAATCAGCCGACCAACGATTTTACCGCCAGAGTGCTTAGTCGAGCGTTGGGCATCAAATTTAGCGACGCCCACCCCGGTGACAGCATAAATCCCTTCGACTCGCATCAACGCAGCTTTGAAGGCACTAACAGCACGGCCACCAAAAAATACGATGTAGCCGTTTTTAACACGACTAGCCTAAAACTGGCGGAAGTCGTCTACCTCTCGCAATCGACACCAGTAAGCGGCGGCGGCAGATATACAGCGGCTGTTACCGATCACATGGGTATTGGCTTAAGGATAGAAAAATAATCGGCATTTCCTGTAGTTAAATCACGGACAGGTCTCTAGCGTTGCTACCTAGCCGCGCAAATGTCCCTCCCCATACGCCACCCACTTGTAGGTGGTAAGCTCATCCGGCCCGACCGGGCCGCGCACGTGCAGCTTATCGGTGCTGATACCCACCACCGAACCCAAGCCGTAATCGCCGCCGCCCGACAAACGGGTCGAGGCGTTGATCATCACCGACGCCGAATCCACCTGCTCTTCAAACTGCCGAGCCAAGCTCAGGCTTTGCGTGACGATACCGTCGGTGTGGCCGGAACCGTAGTGGTTGATATGGTCTATGGCCTGTTGAATGCCGTCCACGATCTTCACCGACAGAATGGGCGCCAGATATTCGCTATGCCAGTCTTCTTCCGTCGCTGGGACAACACCGGGCAACAGCTTTTGGGTTTGTTCGCAGCCGCGCAGTTCGATGCGGTTTTC
This sequence comes from Methylomonas defluvii, assembly GCF_033949435.1. Lineage (NCBI taxonomy): Bacteria > Pseudomonadati > Pseudomonadota > Gammaproteobacteria > Methylococcales > Methylococcaceae > Methylomonas > Methylomonas defluvii. Next base: position 201,141 of record NZ_JAXARY010000006.1, read on the forward strand.
GGCAAATGCGGTTTGCAGCAACGGCAGCAACTGTGCCGCGCATGCGCTGTCCACCAGCAAGGTTTCCAGCGCATTACAAACCTGCACGCTTTGGCATTTGGAATTGACCGCCAGCGCGACGGCTTGCTCCGGATCGGCATCGGCGGCGAGATACAGGTGGCAAATGCCGTCGTAATGCTTAATGACCGGAATCCGCGTGCCTTCGGCGATGCGCTTGATCAAGCCTTTGCCGCCGCGCGGAATCAATACGTCGATGTATTCATCCATTTTCAGCAGCTCACCCACCGCTTCGTGGCCGGGGGTGCGGATGATCTGTATCGCATGTTCAGGCAGACCGGCCGCGACCGCGCCGGCAATCATCGCATCGGTGAGTATCGCGTTGGTTTGCAAGGCTTCCGAACCACCGCGCAAAATCACCGCGTTACCGCTTTTGATGCACACCCCGGCGGCATCGGTGGTGACGTTCGGGCGCGATTCGTAAATGATGCCGATCACGCCCAGCGGCACCGATTTTTTGTAAACCCGCAACCCGGCCGGATTGGTATGGCCGGTCAGTATCCGGTTTAACGGGTCCGGCAACTGCGCCACTTTTTTCAGGCGCGACAACATGTAATCAAAGGTTTTGTCGTCTATTGTCAACCGCTTTACCATCGCTTCAGACTGTCCTTCGTCTCGAGCTTTGACGATTTCCTGGGCGTTTACCTCCAGCACCTTCTGCCTGACCGAGTCCAGCGCTTCGGCCATTTTCGCCAAGGCCCGATTGCGCGCAGATTCGGACGCTGATGCTAATTGGCGCGACGCGGCGCGGCTTTGTTGGGCGATGGTTTGGACGGTGTTGATAGTCATATGTCTTAAAAAATTGATTTTGAGGCTGCTGATACTGACCGGTTTTTTTACGTAAGGAATTAAAGGTCACCAGCGCTCGCACCTCGAAGAATAATCTACACCCAAATCTTACGTTGGGTATGGCGAGTTTACTATCTACCAATCACGTTCAAGACGCTGCACCTTGCATATCCTACTGGCTATCACTATAAAAACGCTCAAACTCCCTATAAGTAAGTGAAAGAGCGAAAACCTCAATGGCGATAACAAAAAAAGATATTATTGATAACAACACGTTTTCAACGTCGGTAGCATTTTCACGCCAGAGCGACGTAATAATAAAATCAAAAAACGCCGGAAACAAACCGACGATGGCAAACATGTTCAAACCATTACCTCTAGTAACAACCCAAGACCACTTTAAACTTACTTTTTTGTCGATAGCAGTAGCGGGAAAAACCAAACTGAGCCTAGCTAGTGCATATCCCCCTATAACTTGGGAGAATGATTTAATCCAATAGTTTATATCCTCTAGTCCATTGAAAGGAAAATACTTGTTAAACATAAACAACATACTCATAAAAACTACTCCTTCAACAAGCCACACGACTATACATACCTGAAAAATCATCACTAAAAATTTAGCAGCCCGCACCCCCATTCTGAAGTCAAAACTGTTATAAGCTGTAAAATCGCTGACAAGAATAAGACGTTGACATACCACTGCAAGCCAGGACAAACCTATGCCTAATATTCCCATAAGTACCAACATTAACGGGATTCCAATGTTTTTAGCGTAGTTAAAGACCAGCGCATAATAAACTAATAAAATTAAAGCCGGCAGTGATATTACATTGAAGAATATTTTCTTAATTCTCCAAGCCGTTTTTAAGCTATTAAGAATAATTGCCCAGGCCTGAAGTTTAAATTCCAAGGTCATTTCCAGTCTTCCATAAATTTCAATAAATATTTTTAAGTAATTGGCTACGTCCCAGTTTCGAATGCTATATGACAATTTTGACCAAACGAATAGGCAAACAACGACAGTCAATCAGCAACGCCAGGATCAATAACCACGTCACATCTAAAACGCTGAGATAGAAGCATAGACATCCCTGCTAGATTTAACAGTAAACGCAGCCGAAGGCTTATTCTCTCTGACAAACCTTCTCTTCCGACGCCTCAATACCGCCATCCCGCACCCTCATCCAAAACCACTTTAAAAGCCAAATGCTTTATCATTGGGCCAGGACACGTACGGAACTCGCATAATTACAATGAATAACACTCCGCAACCCACCGCCAAATCTTTGATTTCTCCCGTTATCTTATTCGCCGCCACCCTGTTCATCAGCGCCACGTTGATGTTTGTGCTGCAACCTATGTTCGGCAAGCTGTTGCTGCCGCTGTTGGGCGGCACGCCGGCGGTGTGGAACACCTGCATGGTGTTTTACCAAACGCTGCTGTTTCTGGGTTATTTGTATGCGCATTGGCTGAGTTCGCGGCTGGGCAGTCAAAGGCAGATTCAGATTCATACCGCTTTGCTGGTTTTCAGCGCGATTGCGCTGCCGGTGGCGCTGCCGGAGAATGCCGCACCGCCCACCAACGGCGACCCGACTTTGTGGCTGGTCTGGACCTTATTCCTGGCAATCGGCCTGCCCTTTTTCGTGGTCTCCACCACCGCGCCGCTGCTGCAAAAATGGTTTTCACATAGCGGCCACCATAGTAGCGACGATCCTTACTATTTATATGCCGCCAGCAACGCCGGCAGTTTGCTGGCTTTGTTGAGCTATCCGTTTCTGATCGAACCGAATCTGGGCTTGGCGAACCAAAGACTAATTTGGAGCGGCGGATATATTGGTTTGTGTGCGTTGATTTTGGTGTGCGCGATTAGCTTCTGGCGCAGCCAGGCAGACAACGAAGACGACGAAGTGTTAAGCGATGCCGGCATCGAACCGCCTTCGACACTGCAACAATTGCACTGGCTGGCCCTGGCTTTCGTGCCATCCAGCTTGTTGCTGGGCTTGACCCAATTTATCAGCACCGACATCGCCGCCGTACCCTTGCTGTGGATCGTGCCGCTGACCCTGTATTTGTTGACCTTTATCCTGGTGTTCAGCACCTGGGCGGACCGCATCCGGCCGTGGATGTTGGCCGCGCAGCCGGCGGTATTGACGATATTCATCGCTTATTCCTTCATCAATCCGGCTACCCTACCCTACTGGCTGGATTTGATTCTGCATTTAACGGCCTTCTTCCTGGCGGTGATGGTCTGTCACGGCGAATTGGCGAAAAGCCGGCCGCATCCGCAATATCTGACCCGCTTTTATCTGGTGATGTCGTTTGCCGGCATGCTGGGCGGTTTGTTCAATACCTTTGTGGCGCCGTTTATCTTTAACGCGGTGTACGAATATCCGATCATGATCGTCGCCGCCTTGCTGTTGCGCCCCGGTTTTTTCAACGGCCGTTGGTTTTTGCAACCGATTTTCCCGGCGTTGTTACTAATCACCGGCCTGACGGTTTATTTCACTACCCAGCAGTTGTTCGACTATTTGGATCTGATCGGCGGCGCACTGATTTTGTTGGCCGGCTTGAGTTATTCGCTACGGCGTAGCCCCTTCGGTTTGGGCGCATTAACCGGAGTGATTTTGTTGTTCACGCTGGGCTTGCACAGCATGGCCTCCAACACCATTTACCAGGAGCGCAGCTTTTTCGGCGTGATGTCGGTGCGCGACACCGTCATCCCCGATGAAAACCAACGGCCGGAAACCGTCCGCGAGCTTTATCACGGCACCACCAAACACGGCGCGCAACGTCTGACCGCCGCCAACGTCACTACGCCATTAACCTACTACAGCCGTCCCGGCCCCATCGGCCAGCTGTTTGCGGAATTTGACGGCGAAAACCAACATTGGCACATCGGCGCGGTAGGTTTAGGCGCCGGCGCGCTGGCGTGTTACACCAAGGAAGGCCAACTGTGGAAATTCTATGAAATCGACCCGTTAGTAGTCGACGTGGCGCAAAACCCGGCCTGGTTTACCTACCTGAGCCGCTGCAACAAGCAGGCGGAAATGATCGTCGGCGACGCCCGGCAGTCGCTGCTGAAGGAAGCCGACGGCAGCTTCGATTTATTGATCATGGATGCTTTCAGCTCCGACGCGGTGCCCACACATCTGCTGACGCGCGAGGCTTTGCAGCTATACTTTAGCAAGCTGAAAGACAACGGTTTACTGGCTTTTCATATCACCAACCGCCATCTGGCCTTGAAAAAAGTCATGGCCGATCATGTCAACCAATTGCATTTGGCGGCCTTGTTGCAGGAATTTAAACCGGAAACCGATGTCCCTCTGGTCATCGCTACCGACTGGGTAGTGATTGCGAAACAGCCCGAGCGCCTGCAGCGCTTGCAGCAAAGCCGGCTCGGGCATTGGCAGAAACTACCGCTGACGTTCGGTCTGCAGCCTTGGACCGACGACTTCACTCATATTATTGGCATTTGGAAATAGGATAGGACATGCTCATTACGGACCTTGCCCAACGTTGCGGCGCCACCGCCCAGGGCGGCGACTCGACCACTTTTATTAATTCTGCGGCTGACATCATGTCAGCCACCCCGCATCAAGTCACCGTGCTTAGCGACGGTAAATACAAAAAATATTTGAAAGACTCCAAGGCCTCGGCCTGCTTTATCGCCGAACAATTGCTAGATGGCGAGATTCCGGAAAATCTGACCTTGTTGGTCTGCAAAGACCCGGAAATCAGCTTTTTAAATGCGGTAAAACTGCTGCACCCGGAACCGGTTTTTAAACGCCAGGTGTCCGAGCATGCGGTGTTGGCTGAAACATCGACTTTGGGTTTTGACGTACATGTCGGGCCGTTCGCTACCGTGGGCCAACAAAGCAGCATCGGCGACAGCAGCACCATCGAAGCCGGCGCCCGCATCGGTAATCATGTGATGATCGGCAAGCACTGCCATATCCATCCCAACGCGGTGATCTACGATCACAGCATCATTGGCAATAACGTGATCATTCACGCCGGCGCGGTAATCGGTGCCGACGGCTTTGGCTATAAATTCCGAGACAATCAGCATGTGAAAGTGCCGCATGTCGGTCATGTGGAAATTGCCGACAACGTCGAAATCGGTGCCAATACCTGTATCGACCGCGGCGCGCTGGGCGCCACTAAAATCGGCTGGGGTAGCAAGATCGACAATTTGGTGCAATTAGGTCACAACAATATCGTTGGCCGTAATGTGATTATCTGCGGCCAGTCCGGCATCTCCGGCTCTTGCACCATCGAAGACGGCGCGATTCTGGCGGGTAGCACCGGGGTGGCAGACCACGTCAAAATCGGTGCGCGGGCAGTCGTGATGGCCCGCAGCGGCATCTCCGGCGACATCGATCCCGGCGCGCAAGTGTTCGGCAGCCCGGCCAAGGATCGCAAAGTGGCCTGGAAAGAATTGGCCGCTTTGGCCAAATTGCCGGAGTTGCTGCAAAAATTTAAGGCGCTGGAAGCCCGGGTGCTCAAACTGGAAGAGTAAGCAGGTTTGTAGGGGCGCTTTAAATCGCCCCTACAACTTGGCACATTTCTATACCACTCAACAGGACAGAATCATGAACGACAAACAGCGGGTCGCGGAACACGCGGTACAACATGTCAAACCGGGCATGATAGTGGGACTGGGCACCGGTTCCACCACCAATTTTTTCATCGAAGCACTGGCGCGTCGGCAAAACGAGGAAGGCCTGCAGTTCAAGGTGGTTTCCAGTTCAGTAGTCAGCGCCAATAAAGCCAAACAACTGGGTTTGTCCTTGCTCGGCATCGAACATATCGACGGCTTGGATTTATATGTGGATGGCGCTGACGAAGTAAGCCCAGACCTGACTTTGCTGAAAGGCCGCGGTTACGACCTGGTGCGAGAAAAGTTGCTGGCCAAGGCTGCTGATCAGTTTCTGGTATTGATTGATGCCAGCAAGAAGGTTGATCGCATCGGCGAGAAATTCCCTATTCCCCTCGAAGTCAGCCCATTTGCCTGGCGGCTGGTGCAGCGCAGTGTTGCAGCGATTGGCGGCCACGGCTCGTTGCGACAAACGGCGAATCAAGACGGATTGGTGGTTACCTCACACGGCAGTCTGGTGCTGGATGTAGCCTTCGCATCCAATCCGGACGGCAAAACCCTGAACGAGCAGCTGAATGCCATTCCGGGCATCGTCGAACACGGCATTTTCAGCGGCCTGACCCGAGCAGTATTCTGCGGTCAAGACGGCCAAGTCGAAGAGCAGTGGGCCTAGTGCCTGCGAACAGACAACAGCCACCCCAAGCAATGCCGCCGAATGGGCAGGTTCTCACCCATTCGGCGGTTTACCCTCACGTTACGAAATAAAACGTCAAACTAAAAACCCCGGTTGCCGTGGAAATCAGCCGCACTTTATTCAGCAAAGGCAGCGACAGCCAGTAATAATGGCATTCGGTTTTTCGGCGTTCCCAAGTCAACCGCAAACACTCTACACACTTGCGGTAAAGGCGCGGCATAAGCCGCCATAAGCCGTACAACAACAAACCGGCGATCAATAACAGAATATAGAACGTGACGATCTGGCTACCGTGCCGGGAGGTATGAAATAGGTGTTCAACCGTGTGCTCTATGCCTAGCTCGAACCATTCGTACAGAAAATGCAGTAGCTCGAAACACAGATGCAGAACATTCATAAACAAATCAATCACCATGTCATACATGGCGATTGATAGCGCGATCAGCCCCACGATAACCAAGTCAAGATGGTCTTTAATCATCTCAATTCTCCAGGATTTGTGAATAACAAACGCAACCTGGCCGGTTAGCGCTCTTCCATGGCCATTTGCCTGTGGTATTCCGCCATTTGCCTGCTTTCTTTAGCGGCCATCTCCAAATCTCTGACCATCGCGTCAGCCCGCGCCTTCAAATCCTGAATGCGTTTTCCATACTTCCAGGGTTTGGCTATATATTGATCCAGCATTTCCCGCTCTTCCTGGGCATCCGCATCCAGCGTTTTAGCGACATCTTCGTAATGATCGGCAAGACGTATATGCGCATCTCGGGTATCAGCGGTCTGTACCGCTTTTGCCCAACTTTGCGGCTTGGGGCCAGACTCTGTCGCACAAGCAGACAGCAATCCGACGGCAATCAGTAGCGATGCTAAGTGTTTAGTTTTCATTGATGGTCTCCTTTCTTATTATTTGTGATCACAATGTTTTCTAATGCAATGTGCTGTTTTTACAATCACTCTTAACCAACTCCCTGATTCGGCAAAGGTACGGAGGGAATAAAAAAGTTAGAAACTCCATTCGCCCTTTTGCCGATGCAATTGATCCATCTTCATCGACGCTTGCTCAAAGGATTGCAGCATATCGTCGGAATGCGGAGTAAGCGTTGCGGCAACTCGGTTAAGCTGCGGCGTCGAAGACGCGCTGTCAGCAGCCGTTGTGGATGACGCCACAGCGGATAAGACAGTCTTCACACCAACAGCATGGGGATACTCGGCATTTTCCCTAGTTGCACAAGCGGACATCAGCAAACTAACGCTGATTAAATACGCGGCACTTATCCGTGCAGCGCTTTTTCCCGAAGCTAATGGAATAAACATGAATTGCGGCTCCTGTTGTTATCTGGCCTGACCCAGTTTTGATTTTTGAAAATGCCCCTTCACACATCATTAAGATAGCGAATCGCTACCTTAATAGCAACACCATTGCCTTTCTTCCTATCAGTTAGCCATTGCAAACGCCGCTTTTTTGTTTAAAAAGCAGCCGTAATCAAGCTGCGTAACGGTAAATGGGGTTGATCGGGGTGTTATGGTCAAGCTTGATCAGCTCTTCAATCAAGCCATCGTCAAGCCCATACACCCAGCCGCGCACGGTTGGTTTATGACCCTGTTTCCAGGCCGATTGAATGATGGAGGTATGCGCCAGGCGATACACCTGTTCGATAATGTTCAACTCAACCATCCGATCAAGCTGCTTCTCCGGATTGATATGATCCAACTCGTCCATATGCAGACGATAGACATCCTTGATATGCATCAGCCATTTATTGGTGATCGCCAAATCGACATTTTGCGCTTGCAATGCCGCTTTAACGCCGCCGCAACCGTAATGACCGCAGACAATCACATGTTTGACTTTCAGTACTTCAATCGCGTACTGCAACACGCTGAGGCAATTAAAGTCTGTGGTAACGACTTGGTTAGCGATGTTGCGGTGCACAAAAATTTCTCCCGGCTGGGCGTTGACCACGGTCTCCGCCGGCACCCGGCTGTCGGCGCAACCTATCCATAAAAACTCGGGACGTTGCTCCTTGGCCAAATTGACGAAATAGTCCGGATTTCTGTTTACCAGTTGTTGAGACCAGGCTTTGTTTTCTAAAAGCAGTTTGTTAGGCATGGCACGCACATTCCTTATTGAGTTGATGGTGAGGCTAAATTAACGGCTTAACCTTTCATCAACCTTTCAAAGAACGGCTGGCTATCCCAAAAGCATCTGCTAACTATTTAATACACTTTCGTCAGCATTAAAAACAATCTCGAAGCGAGTACCCTGCCTACCCTGGCCGCCACTGACTACCGTGACCCGTGCCGCATGCAAATCGGCAATTTCTTTGACAATAGCCAGACCCAAACCGCAACCCTCCCCTTGGCTGCCCTGGATTCGATAAAAGCGTTCGAAAATTTTCTCCTGCTCGATAATCGAAATGCCGGGGCCGTCGTCCTCGACAATCAGCGCCGCATGCGGCAAAGCCAGAACGCCAACATTGATATGGCCGCCGCTGTTGCCGTAGCAAATGGCATTGTCCAGCAGATTGCTGAGCAATTCGCGTAGCAAGACTTCGTCGCCAGCGACCGTCACCGCCACGTTCGGCGCGTCGAATCCCAGTTCAATATTGCGATCCAAAGCCCTGGTCACCCAATCCATACACGATTCCTGTGCCAGCTTGACCAAATCGACCGGTTTGAATTCCGGAGCGCTTTGCGACACCGATTCCGAGCGGGCGAGAACCAGCAATTGCGTACTGAGGTGAGCAACGCGGTCGGCGGCATTTTTGATATGGCCCAGCGCCGCTTTCATCGCTTCCGGGTTGTCGGCGCTCCGCGCGCGTTCAGCCTGTAGTTTCAGACCCGCCAGCGGCGTGCGCAGTTGATGCGCGGCATTTTCGATGAAGCGCTGCTGGGTGATTAAGGTCGAACCCAGCCGTTGCAACAGATCGTTAATCGTATGCGTCAGCGAGCGTACTTCCAACGGCACGTCGGCATCCAGGATCGGATTAAAGTCGCGAGCCGAACGCTCGGCCAGGTGCGCGGCCAGATCGTTCAACGGCCTGAGCCCGCGATTAACGCCGGTCCAAACATGAAAACCGACGATGAACAGCAGCAAAAATTGTGGCGGGACCACGGCCAGCAAAATCTCGGTCATCATGCTGCGGCGTTTGTTCAGAGTTTCCGCCACCGACACCAGCACATGCTCGGAGCTGGGCGTCGGCGTGGTCAGCACTGACACGATCCGCACCTCATGGCCTTCGATCTCGCCGTTCGAAAAAAACGGTTCATTACTGGTTAACATGTTAATCGCTGGACTGGGCAAGTCTGCATCGCCGGCCATGAAACCCTCTGCTTGCGACTCCACTTTAAAAAAGGTTTTATCGACGTCGTCCCAACGAAATACCTCGACAGCGATCGGCGGCAATTCGAAAGTGACGTGGTTTTGTTGGGCATGAACCTCTTGCGTCAACGACTTCACCGAATCCAGCAACCAGCGGTCGTACGCCAGATCGGTATAGTGCATTGCCACGAAATAAGAAGCAGCGGCATCCAGCAATACCACGAAAAGCAGGGGCAAAGTCAGCTTGGAAAGCAGCTGGGCCCTAAGACTTTGCGGTTTATTCATCCTGACTTTTCTCCAAAAGATAACCCAGCCCGCGCAGGGTTCTAATGTTGATCCCCAACGGTTCCAAGCGCTTGCGCAGCCTATGCACATACACTTCGATGGCATTGTCGGCCAATTCCTCGGCATGGGCCGCCAGCCGTTGCGCAATATTATCCTTGCTGACCACCCGGCCGCTGTTCAACATCAAGGCTTCCAACACGCCGTATTCCCGCGGCGGCAGCGCCATCGGCATGTCGTTGGCGCTGATCTGCTGATTGCGGGTATCCAAAGTCAATGCCCCGAAACGAATGTCATGGTTAAAACCGCCATGGCTGCGGCGCAGAAGCGCCCTGACCCTAGCTTCCAACTCCCGCAGTTCGAAGGGTTTGGTCATGTAATCGTCCGCGCCCAGTTCCAGACCGCTGACCCTATCATTCAGCGCATCGCGGGCGGTCAATATCAATACCGGGATCGCCGATTTACGCGCCCGCAACTGCCGCAATACCTCCCGGCCGTCGATGTCGGGCAGGCCCAAATCCAGAATCACCAGATCGTAGGGTTGCGTCATCAGCGCGCTACCGGCGTAACTCCCAGTCTTGGCCAGCGTGGTGTCGAAGCCCCAATCGCTCAGGGTTCGCGACAAGCCGTCCCCCAATGCGGCGTCATCTTCGACTAATAAAATTCGCATGTTTTTTTCCTAGCTTGATCGGTTAATGAACATTGGCAGAGCGCTCGCATCAAATTCTACAATCAACGCAGTTTAGCGCCATATCGGAAAAAGCAGCTCGCGGTTAGGCAGTGCTTAACGCGAATGGCTTAACTGCAAGGATTAAGCTTTATCCCAACACTTTTGTGGTAGATGCCGCCGTGATCCTGGGTCATAATCCGTTCAAGCAGCCTTTTCTGAGAAAGCCTTTCAGTTTCAACGACCCAGCGTCGTGAAAACCTGGCGCCGCAAAACGCCGCCGACAGCCCGCGTGCTGGAACTTATCCGGCCAAAAACAAGAGGAGAATCGCATGTCACAATTACAAAAAAACCAGGAAGCGCCCTTTTTTAGATCCGCCAATCAAGACAACAAACTCATTTACCTGTCCGATTATCAAGAGGACAAAAATGTAGTGTTGTACTTCTATCCCAAAGACGACACCCCCGGCTGCACCATCGAAGCCAACGACTTTACCGCGCTGGCCGGCGAATTCGACGCCCAGGACACCGTAATCATCGGCGTCAGCAAAGACGATTGCCAAAGCCACCGCGACTTCATCGCCAAATACGGCCTAAACGTACAATTGCTGGCCGACACCTCCGGCGACCTCTGCGAAGCTTACGGCGTTTGGCAGGAAGTGGAAAAAGACGGCGTGAAAAAATGGAAAATCGTCCGCTCGACCTTCATCATCGGCAAAGACGGCAAACTGATCGAAGCCATGTATGGTGTTAACCATGAAGGACATGCGCAGGCGGTGTTGGATATTATCAAAGGACTGAACGCGCCGGCTGAGGCATAAAAGATGACTAGGTCGGGTTGCGGCTTATGCCTATCCCGACCTACCGGAATGAATCCTACCAGCCAAGACGACCAGAAATATCGCTTAGCTCATACCGAATTTCCAACCCTGAGCAATCACGAACGATGCGCTGCACGCTGTTCAACACATCCACAGCCCTGAAAGAGGGCGTCGGCTTACCGACCGCCAAACTCTTGTTCGCAATTGGGAGGAAATAACCTTCGAAACCTGGATTTCATTGAGGCTACTTGTTTTAGATAGCAGCCTGGACGGTTACTTTACTGTCACATCCATTTCGAAGTGATCTTAGAGTATCTTTGAGTAAAGAACTTCGTGCAATGGATGTCCCGTCAATGCCGACGAGGTGCGCTCTTTATCGGTGAGTGTAAAACCACAACCCGCATACGCAGCTTCGGCTGGGGAATTGCCTTTGATGCACCACAGCTCGATGCCGGCAAAACCTAAATTGAATGATTCCGCCACTGAACGATCAATGAGTTTTCTCCCTAATCCTTGGCGCCAATGGGCAGGCGACACATTGAGCGCCCAAAGTTCAACAGTCAGTTCCTGTGTCGGATAACGAGGTGCGCCGATAATTGAAAAGCCAACCGTATTGCCTTCGTCCTCCGCAACAAACACCATGAACTCTCTGGTTGGATTAGTTAACCGTTCTGTTAGTGCGTCCAGGTTTGCGGAAGGATCTAATGACGCCAAGAACTCCGATGGCATGAACGGCTGGTAAGCAGAGCGCCAAGCCGCCACGCGAATTTGACCAATGGCTTTTGCATCGGCCGGAATAGCAAGACGTATCGACATGGGCGGAATCACGGATAAGGTTTTTGTTGTTTGTCAGATTAGCTTTTCGTAACGATGAGACATTGTAGCCTCGATGCAGCGTCAGCGGAATCGAGGGCGTAGGCTTACCGACCACCAAACATATATTGACAATTGCAGGATATTTGCCTTCGAAACCTCGATTGCATCGAGGCTACTTGCTAACTCCGGGCTCACCCGACAAAAACCGCGTAGCGGTTTTTTGCCTGGTTCCCGAGCTCCGGCTTGGGAACTCTATCTCGGAAGCTCAGCTTCCCGACTCTACTGGAAGCAATAGCTTCCAAGACCAAAGCTCCCAAGCCAGAGCTTGGGAGCCAGTCAAAACCCATATCGGCAGTTGAAGGATATTGGCCTTCGAAACCTCGATTGCATCGAGGCTTCGAGCTAATCACACCCACTCGGGCTCATTTTGGTTCCCAGTACTTTTTAGCATTAGGTAGTATTTCCTCCCTCTTGATTTTTTCGCTCAAAAAATCAATTTTCGACACGGCGATTGATCGTACATGCTCAACTAGATCGGCAAGCGCAATTTCATCAGAAGTATGCCATAACAAATACGGTTGATTTAGTTCCCGGTATAAATCAAATGGCACGTTATTCTTGAACTTTACTGGAAATACAAGGGCTATTTCCACGTGCTCAACTCGCTCCGCACCACTATGAGCAGCGAAATTATGGCGATAGGAGATGCAATTATCGTGTAGCCCATGAAATTTAACGTCAAGCTGTGCACGTTCAAGCTTTACTGGTCGACCTTCGCATTTTGAAAAGCACTTTCCATAAAACGTAAGAGCAGCAACGAACAACCCCTTGATCAAATCATAATTTTCGCGATTAGTTGGTTTATGAACGTTTTGATCTTTTCGAGTTGGCCTCTCATCATGGCGAGTCTCAATCTCATGGAGCCACGTAAGCACGTTACGTAGATCTTTTTCTATGAGTGTGTAGCCAGCAAGTTGCCTACAAAGTTTGGAGTCTAGAAGAAGACGACGACATGGCTTTTTTTTGTACTTATAAACACGTTCAATATTTCCGGAAGTCGGATCAATAATCTCGGTTACAGTAAACTTATTGGTCATAACCATTTAGATAGTCTGTTGGCGTGAGCAGAATAGCATTTTCCAACCCACTTTAGAGATTTCGGATTAGGTCAACTAAACCACCTCATCCGGCAAAAAACCACCAGCCTGCATCGTCCACAGCCGATAATAAAAGCCCTGCTTGTCCAGCAACTCCTGATGGCTGCCGTCCTCGACTATACGGCCTTGATCGAACACCAGCACCCGGTCCAGATGAGCGATGGTGGAGAGGCGGTGGGCGATGGCGATGACGGTTTTGCGGCCCATGACGCGGTCCAGGTTTTCCTGGATGGTTTTTTCGGTGACCGAATCCAGGCTGGAGGTGGCTTCGTCCAGGATCAGGATGGGCGCGTCTTTTAGCATCACCCGGGCGATGGCGATGCGCTGGCGTTGGCCGCCGGACAGTTTCACGCCGCGTTCACCGACCAGGGATTCATAGCCTTCCGGCATGGCTGCGATAAACTCTTCGGCATGTGCCAGCTTGGCGGCGAAGCTGATTTGCGCGTCGTCGGCGTCCAGTTTGCCGTAGCCGATGTTTTCTTTCAGGCTGCGGTGAAACAGGCTGGGGTCTTGTGGAATCAGACTGATTTGCGCATGCAGGGAATCCTGAGTCGCCAACAAAATATCCTGCCCATCGACCAGGATTTGCCCGGCTTGCGGCTCGAAGTTGCGCAAGATCAAATTCACAAACGTGGATTTGCCGGAGCCGGAGAATCCGACCAAACCCACCCGCTGCCCTGGTTCGATCACTACATTTAAATGGTCGAACACCTGCCTGCCCGGCTCGTAGCTAAAGCAGACGTTTTTAAACTCGATGCGGCCTTGGTTGATGTGCAGGAGTTTGGCGTCCGGCAGGTCGATGATTTCGTGGCTTTGGATGATGGTGTCCACGCCGTTGGCGACGTTACCGACGTATTCAAAAAACTCCAGAAAACGCCGGCTCAAATTGCGGGCGTCGCCGATCACCAAAATCGCCAAGCCGGTGCTCATCGCAAAGGCACCGACGCTGATTTCCCCGGCCTGCCAGAGTTGCAAGGCGTAGCCGATGGTGCCGATCTTTAAAATGGCGGCGGCGGTAAATTGAAACCAGCGTACCCGCTCCATATACCAAAAGGTGCGGCGGGCGCTTTTTAGTTCGGTGTCCAGAAAGCTATCCAGATATGTGCGTTCGTGCTGCAAGCGGGCGAACAATTTGGCGTTGAGAATATTCGTCACCGCATCGACGATCTTGCCGTTGACCATGCTGCGGGTGGCGGCAAAATCCTGGGCGTAGGGTTGGCAGCGAGTGGCCAGCCAATACGAGATCAACACGTACATCAATACCCAACCAGCCACGAACAGGCCCAAGCCTTGATGCACCCCCAGCAGTAGCGTCACCGACACCGTAAACGTCACGGCTATCGGCCAGAAATCGCAGATGATGGACCAGGTGGTGTGATTGACGCTCATCGCCGTTTCGCTGATGCGATGCGCCAGCGCGCCGGCGAAATGGTTGCCAAAGTAGCGCGGCGCGTGGTTTTGCAGATAGGCAAACAAAGACCGCGCTGTGCCCTGCCGCAAGCGCGGACCCATGATGATCAGTACCGCGCCGCTGCTGCGGCTGAATATAATCTCGGCCAGATTCAGGCCGGCGAGCAACAACAAGGGTTGTTTGAAAGTCTCCAGCCAATCAACAACCGGCACGGGCTGATTGGCGACCGCATCCATCAAGGCTTTGATCGCATAAGGCACTAAAATGCTGCCGGCTGCTTGGCCGGTTTCCAGTATCAGCATCAACAGCAACAGCCAGCGGAACGGCTTTAAGCAAAACAGGATAAAACGCCAGGGGTTGGCGGGTAATGGCGGTGCGTCCGCGGCGCGGCGGAGACCTTCCTTGGTGGGCGATTTGGACATGATGGCGTCAAGTAAGAAAGCGGCCGGCCATTATAGCCAATTGCCCGGCGGCCGCGCCGTTGATGAGCGGGCCAGGTAGAGCAGCGTTATATCAGTAACGAATTCGATACCACCACATGCCGACCATTTCGTGGGCCAGCAGGAAGCTGTTGGACCAGGCTGTTGGAGACGGCAACCAATCCAGCCAGCGGGATTTGCCTGCATGACCGATAAAGGCCGTTGGCGCCGGCAATACTTCAAAACCGGCTTTGCGAAACTCCAAAGCAGCGCGCGGCATATGGTAGGCCTGGGTGACCAGAACAATCTTATTGATGCCAAACTCTTTTAACAGCTCGTGGCTGAAACGGGCATTTTCGGCGGTATTGCTGCTACGTGGCTCCCGCCAGGCCACGGGAATTTTAAACTCGCTCTCCAAGGTTTGCGCCATCAAATCCGCTTCGGGAATGTCATCCGGCTCCAGCATACCGCCCCCTGAAGCCAAAATCGGCAGACTCAATTCCCCGGCCAACTTGGCAGCATAGCGCACACGCAGCAAGGTTCTGACATGTAAAGTCACCTGCCCTGGATATTCCGGCGCGCTATATTCGATACCGCCGCCTATCACCACCAAGGCCTGCGGTTTAAATTGCTGCACGGCTTCGGTAGAAAGAGGCGAAACCCTTTCCCAGAGCATGGCCCAGTGCTTAACCACAATCGGCAAACTCAATAACCACAACAGTGCCAGACAGACTATCGCCATGTTCTTCCCCCATTTACGCTTGCGCAAAAGCAAGCCAACCAGCGCCAGCATCGCCAAAGAGGTTGGCGGCAACAACAGCAGCTTGATAAAGTAGATAGCGATGATGGACATGGGACACGATCATCCTTGAGCAAGCAAGTATCAGTCAATATGGCTATAGACAAACCACATTGGGAGTGAGTTAGAGACGCAAGATTTTGCGTCCCTACAGGCTTAGCGCGGTTATATCGCCAATCTGGAAATCCCCACCGCTTCCCGCAAGGTATTGATAAACGGCCGGGTGATGGCACGGGCTTTCTCGGCGCCTTCTTGCAATTGCTGCTCGATATGCTCCGGCGCTTCCATTAAGGCTTCGTAACGCTCGCGAGCCGGGGCGATTTCATCGTTGATTTTCTCGAACAACACCTGCTTCATCTCGCCCCAGCCTATGCCTTCGGCGTAGCGTTGGCGGATCGCTTCGACTTCGTGGTGATTGGCAAAGGCCTGATAGATACCAAACAAGGTGCAACCTTCCGTATCCTTGGGTTCGCCAGGTTCCAGCGAGTTGGTTTTGATTTTGTTGATCAACTTGCGCAGTTTCTTTTCCGGTTCGAACAACGGGATAGTGTTGTTGTAGCTTTTGCTCATCTTCCGGCCATCCAGGCCCAGCAAGGTCGCGGCGTTGTCGTCCAGCACCGCTTCCGGCAAGACAAAATGTTCACCATAAATATGGTTAAAGCGGCTGGCGATGTCGCGGGCCATTTCGATGTGCTGGATTTGATCTTTGCCCACCGGCACTTTGTTGGCGTTGAACATCAAAATATCGGCGGCCATCAGGATGGGGTAACTGAACAAGCCCATCGTGATGCCTTTGTCCGGATCGTTGCCTTCGGTTTCTTCGTTTTCGGCGACGGCGGCTTTATAAGCATGGGCGCGATTCATCAAGCCCTTGGCGGTCACGCAAGTCAGCATCCAGGTCAGTTCCAGAATTTCCGGCACATCGGACTGGCGGTAAAACACCGCGTTGGAGGTATCCAATCCCAGCGCCAGCCAGGTCGCGGCGATTTCCAGGCTGGATTGCTTGACCCTGGCAGGCTCGTTGCATTTGATCAGCGCATGGTAGTCGGCCAGAAAATAAAACGGTCTGACCTGCTCGTCTTTGCTGGCATTGATCGCCGGCCGGATCGCCCCGGCGTAATTGCCAAGATGCGGCGTGCCGGTGGTGGTGATACCGGTAAGGACAATGGATTTACTCATGCTGCTGCCTGCGCTGTCTGTAATGAAAAAGTGGCGGAATTTTACACAAATAGCCTGGGATAGTCAGGCAATAAAACCGCCGAACCTGGCAATTGCCTGGATGCCAACTGCGTCACAGCCCGCCCAAAAAATCCGCTGATTCGGGCGATATGAGCCACTATTTCCTAACCAGAGCCACGGATTTTTATAGTAAACTCCCTGCGACTGATTTTTTACCCAACCACTGCCAATCCGAATCGGGGGAAGCCAATGCTGAATCATGATGAAAAACGCGATTACATCCGTATGGATGTGGACTGTGACATTACCTATAAGCTGGCCGATTCCAGCGAGGTCAGTACCGGTAAATGCACAACGCTGAGCGGCGCCGGCGTATCGTTTATTGCCAACCGGCCGTTCGATGTCGGTTTAGCCATGGAAGTCAGCATCATGCCGAAAACCCAAATCACCCCACCGATGACGGCCTTCATCGAAGTGGTGCGTAGCGTCAAACAAGGCGACGGCAGCTTTGAAATAGCCGCATCAATCAAAAGCATTAAAGGCAATTAAGGACAACACCCGCTCCTGACAAGGACGTAGCACGCTATGTATATCATCACCAAAGAAGTTTATTTTTGCTACGGCCACCGCCTGATGAACCATCCGGGCAAGTGCCGCAACTTGCACGGCCACAGCGTCAAAGCCAGCATCTCCATCAAACAAAACAGCCTAAACGACCAAGGCATGGTCTGCGATTTTTCCGACGTGAAAGACTGCGTGGATGGCTTTATCAATAAGGTGCTGGATCACAACTTTTTACTGCATAAAGACGACCCTATCATCCCGGCCCTGGTCGCCAACCACGAACAGTTTTTGGCAATCGACGAACATCCCACCGCCGAAGTACTGAGTAAGATGATTTACCAGCACGTCAAACAACAAGGCTTTAATGTCGATCAAGTGGTGTTGTGGGAAACCGCCAGCGCCAATGCTTGCTATCGGGAAGACTAAGCATGAGCTTGGTGCAACCGGTCAACACCGCACTCTGCCTGGAAAAGATCTGCGAATCCAATTATCAGAAGTTGTTCAGGCTGATTCCGAATCTGCGCTCTTTTGATAAAACCGCCGTCGGCCTGACTCAAAACAAACCGGCGCTGTATCTGCAAGTGCTGGAGCGTAACCCCTACACCTTGACGATAGAACTTAGCCATTGCTTCGACCAACAACTGTCAGAGCACATCGTGCCGGCGGTGAAAATTCGGATTTATCTGGATGCGCAATTGGCGGAAGTGCTGCGCGACATTGACCGGCCGACAGTCGATAAGGTTTACCAAGATCCCGGCAGTCTAGTGGAAATCAGAAACTACAAATGGCGCTTAAACTATTTCCTGCAAAAGTGGCTGGATCATTGCCTTAAGACTGATTACCGCTTCACGCACGACAAACTCAACCAAGCTGCTGCTGTAAAGCCGCTCTGACACAACGCAACACGCCGTAACTGTAAGCGCCGCCCAGTTGCTCGTAGACCGGCTTCAAGGCATTGCGTTGTTCTTCCGGCAAGCTTAACAACACCGCTTCGATTTCACTGACTTCCGCCGGCGACAAGCTCAACACATCGCCCAGCGCCACCAGCCCCAGTTCCAGACTTTTGGCCATGTGATTGTAAATCGTGTCCTCGCTCAGGCCACGCTGTTTCGCCACTTGCTCGACGCTATAGCCCAATCTGAATAAATCCAGACTTTCCGCAACCGTGTCGGTGGCTGACACCGGCGGCTCGTCGTCGAATTGGGCTAACACCGCCAAAAACTCATCGCCGTATAGCTCCAGCTTGCGCTGGCCAACACCGGAAATTGTTGCCATTTGTTGGTGATTACGTGGACGAACATCCACCATCATCATTAACGTCGCATCATTAAAGATGAAGTACGGCGGCACGTCCTGCTCGTCGGCCAGTTCCTTGCGTTTGGCTCGCAAAGCATTCCACAAGGCGCTGTCCGCAGCGCCACCCGGCTGGCGTTTTTCGGCTTTTTCGCGGCGGGTCTTGGCGATCTGCGCATCCTTGCGCAACATCAAAGTTTGCTCGCCGCGTAACACCGGCCGGCAGGCATCGGTCAGTTTCAAACTACCGTGACCTTCGAAATCGATTTCCACCAAAGACTTGGCGACCAATTGCCGAAACACCGAGCGCCATTGTTTTTCGTCCAGCGCTTTACCGATCCCGAAGGTGGACTGCTTGTCATGGCCGAACTGGCGCATGCGGTCATCGGCTTTGCCCAGCAACACGTCGATCAAATAAGTCACGCCAAAGCGCTGGCCGGTGCGATAGATGCACGACAAGGCTTGCTGCGCGGCAACGCTGCCATCCCAGGTTTCCACCGGCTCCAGGCAGGTATCGCAATTGCCGCAGCCCTGCTCCAGAACGTCACCAAAGTAGCCAAGCAGCGCCTGCCGCCGGCAACTGACCATTTCGCACAAGGCCAGCATCGCGTCCAGCTTATGCAATTCAATCCGCTTGTGCGCCTCGTCGGCATTCGAGGTGCTGAGCATTTGCCGCAGCGTCAGTACGTCCTGCAAGCCGTAAGCCATCCAGGCATTGGCCGGCAGGCCGTCGCGCCCCGCCCTGCCCGTCTCTTGGTAATAGGCTTCCACGCTTTTCGGCAAGTCCAGATGCGCCACAAAGCGCACATTGGGCTTGTCTATGCCCATACCAAACGCGATGGTCGCGACGATGATCAAACCGTCTTCCATCAAAAACTGATGCTGATTTTTCTGCCGCTCTCTATGCTCCATGCCGGCATGGTAAGGCAGCGCTTTCAGGCCTTTTTGATTCAACCAGTCGGCAGTTTCCTCGACTTTTTTGCGCGACAAGCAATAGACGATGCCGGTGTCGCCGGGGTGTTCGGTGCGGATAAAGTTCAGCAATTGCTGGCGGGCATTGTCTTTTTGAATGATCCGATAGCGAATGTTCGGCCGGTCGAAACCACTAACGAAGACTTGGGCCTGTTCCAGCGCCAAGCGGGCAATAATTTCCTGGCGGGTGCGCTCGTCGGCGGTCGCGGTTAAGGCAATGCGCGGCACTTGCGGAAACTGTTCGTGCAATACCGACAACAACAAGTAATCGGCACGAAAATCGTGGCCCCATTGCGACACACAATGCGCCTCGTCGATGGCAAACAACGCAATCTTGCAGCGAGCAAACAGGGCTTGGGTTCTGGCGTTGGATAAGCGCTCCGGGGCGATGTAGAGCAAATCCAACTCGCCGTTCTGCAATTGCTGTTCGATTTCGCGTACCTGCTCCAGCGCCAGCGTCGAATTTAAATAGGCCGCTCGCACGCCCACTTGGTGTAAAGCGCTGACCTGATCCTGCATCAACGCAATCAACGGCGAAATTACGATGCCGACGCCATCCATCACCAAGGCCGGTATCTGGTAGCACAAGGACTTGCCGCCGCCGGTCGGCATCAATACCAACACATCCCGGCCGCCGATCAATTGCTCGATAATGTGTTGCTGCTGGCCGCGAAAACTATCGTAGCCGAACACGCTACGCAGGGTTTGCAGGGCGGGGTTATTGCTCATAAATCATTACTTGCTAAATCTAAACCGGCAAAAAAGTTGTCGCGGTATTAGACCATAGATCAGGCCATCATCCGCAACCGCCCGATCCATGCGAAATCCGCTACGGCCTTCTACGCCTTGAAATAGTAACGCACATCCCCAATCTCCTTAATTCAATGTACAGCACGCCGATTTCAACAATTCAAAATCCACCCTATATAATGCCGCGCTTACCCAAGCCGCGGAAGGCGCCTAATTTTCTATGCTCATTACTTACTGCCGTTTACCCGACCGTCTTAAATATTTGATCGATAACGATCAACAATACCTGTTAAAACAAGGCCTGAAAGGCATCGAGAAAGAAAGCCTGCGCATCACCGAGCATGGCGAGATCGCCCAAACGCCTCACCCCACGGCGCTCGGTTCGGCATTGACCCACCCTTACATCACCACCGATTATTCGGAAGCGCTGATGGAATTCATCACTCCGCCGTTTGCCGACATCCGCCAAACCCTGGACTACATGCACCAGCTCCACCAGTTTGTCTATCCGCATCTAGGCGAGGAAATGCTGCTGGCTACCAGCATGCCGTGCGGTATCGACGGCGATTTGAGCATACCCATCGCCGAATACGGCAAATCCAATATCGGCAAGATGAAGCATGTTTACCGTAAAGGTTTGTGGCACCGTTACGGCCGCACCATGCAAGCCATCGCCGGCATCCATTTCAATTATTCGGTGCCGGAAGCGCTGTGGCCGGCGCTGTACCAGCAAAGCGGCTGCACGGTAGGCCTGGAAGACTTTATCTCCAACGCTTATTTCGGTTTGATCCGTAACTTCCACCGCCAAGGCTGGTTGATTCTGTATCTGTTCGGCGCCTCGCCGGCGATTTGCAAAACTTTTTTCAAAAGCCGCCCGCAATTGATGGAGCAATTCAAGGAGTTTGACGAGCACACCGTGTTCCACCCCTATGCGACCTCGCTGCGCATGAGCGACATCGGTTACAAGAGCAAAAACCAGGCAGGCTTAAAGATCGATTACAACTCGCTGGACGGTTACGTGGACAGCCTGAGCGCAGCCATCAACACCCCTTATCCGGACTACGAAGCTATCGGCGTGAAAGTGGATGGTGAGTATCAGCAACTGAACGCCAACATCCTGCAAATCGAAAACGAGTTTTACAGCACCATGCGCCCCAAACAGATCGCCAAATCCGGCGAGAAGCCGACGCTGGCGCTGAAACGGCGCGGCGTGCTGTATGTGGAAATGCGCTCGCTGGATTTGAATCTGCTGAATCCGATTGGCATAGACGAAAGCACCGCCCGCTTTGTCGAGGCGTTTTTGTTGTACTGCCTATTGCAGGACAGCCCGCCGCAAGGCCCGGACGAATTCCAGGTTAACAACAGCAACCAATTGCTGGTCGCCAATCAAGGCCGCCGCCCCGGTTTGCAGTTAAATCGAGGCGGCGACACCGTCACCCTGCAGCAATGGGCGCACAGCATCTTGTACGCCATGCAACCCATCTGCGCGGTGTTGGATAGAGGCAGCCTGGAGCGCCCGTACCAATTGGCTTTACAACAGCAACTGGCGGTGGTGGACAACCCGGCGCTGACGCCCTCGGCCCGCATTCTGGCCTGTATGCGCGAGAACGGCCAGGAATTTGGCTGCTTCGCCAGCAACACTTCGGCCTTGCATAAACATTATTTCAACGCCGAACCGCTGGACGATGAAACGCAACGGCAGTTCGAGGACATGGCCGCCGCGTCCCTGCAAAAACAAGCCGACATTGAAGCCAACGACAAGTTGGACTTTGACGAGTATTTATCCCGTTACTTTGCCCAGAGCTAAACCCATGACTGAATTCGACTTAAGCACCGCCCAAACCGAGCTACAAGGCAAAAACCCGCGCACGATCTTAAAAGCCGCGCTGGCTCACTTCGACAACATCGCCATTTCCTTCAGCGGCGCGGAAGACGTCGTACTGATCGACATGGCCTTGCAAATCCGCAAGGACATTCAAGTATTCTCGCTGGACACCGGCCGCCTGCATCCGGAAACCTACCGCTTCATGGAAAAAGTGCGTAAGCATTACGGAATTGCCATCGACATCTTGAGCCCGGATCGCGAGCAGCTGGATGCCTTTGTCAAAGAAAAAGGCCTATTCAGCTTTTACGAAGACAACCATCAACAATGCTGCGGCATCCGCAAAGTCGAACCTTTAAAACGCAAGCTGGCGACACTGGATGCCTGGATCACCGGTCAACGCAAAGACCAAAGTCTGGACACCCGCGGCGACATCCCGGAAGTGCAGCTGGACGCCGGCTTCTCCGGCCCCGGTAAACAGCTGATCAAATTCAACCCGCTGCTGAACTGGTCGTCTGCGCAGGTGTGGGATTACATCGAAGCCTATCAGGTGCCGTTCAACGAACTACACAAACACGGCTACATCAGCATCGGCTGCGAGCCTTGCACCCGGCCGGTGTTGCCGAATCAGCATGAGCGCGCGGGGCGTTGGTGGTGGGAGGATGCGGCGAAGAAGGAATGTGGGTTGCATGGGGGGAATGTTAAATCGGCTTGAAATTTCAAGCTGATGAAACTTGGTATACTTTGGCAGCACGTTAGCGGAGGAACAACATGGCCACGATGATTACAGAAGTCTATGAAGCGTTGAAAGAAGCCGGCGTCAGCGAGTCCAAGGCAATCAAGGCTGCGGAAGCCATCCAGCAGCTCA
Source organism: Methylomonas defluvii (assembly GCF_033949435.1). Taxonomy (NCBI): domain Bacteria; kingdom Pseudomonadati; phylum Pseudomonadota; class Gammaproteobacteria; order Methylococcales; family Methylococcaceae; genus Methylomonas; species Methylomonas defluvii. The sequence continues at coordinate 224,420 of NZ_JAXARY010000006.1, forward strand.
GCAAGGAAGATCATTTGCACTTTGTACAAGAGCAGATGCTCAAGTATCAAATGTACGCAGAGGGTGAGTTTAAGTTGTTGAAATGGATGATTGGGTTTAATTTGGCGTTTACTATGGCGATGCTTTGGAAAGTGTTTGCTTGAGTTAGTTAGCTTAAGAGAACAGACTAACAACATTTTATTTTTCCACCGATAAGCAGACGATTTGTATCAGAGTATGCATCTCCTGCTGTCCTTGATAAGCCGCTATGCTCGGACCTGAAATATTCATAAAACCAGTTTTGGCTATCGCGAAGGAATTGGCGTCTTACTTTTTAAAGCGTCCCCGCCTCAAGCTTGCCTGCGACTGGTGCCACGAGCCTAATGCGGACGGCGTTGGAAGCTTTTTGGCCCTCGCCATAAAAATCATTAATCCTGGCGCTGAATCCATATTTTTCGAACAACTTGAAGCAACCAATGATTATGGGGAAACCTTTTACCCCCTTTTTTTCCTCGTTCCTAGAGGCTCAGAGGTGGCACCACGACGGAATCTAATCGGCCTAATTCCTTGTGGTCACATCCGTCATAGAGGTATTCGCGAAATCCGGGTGATTGATGTAACTAATAACGTGCACTTTCTAAAGGGCAAAAAACTACGGATAGCCGTCAAAAACCTTTTGGATGAAATGAACAGATTAGAATCTCTTGGATTCGCAATTCATCCGACCAGCCCATATCCTGACTGAATAATTCATCGTAGGGTCGCCACGTCTTTTTGTGCCGATGCGGAATTTGGATATTGTGTCGCTATCGCGACGAGTATTTTAATGTCGGTTCTCGGACCGACAACCGAGATACTTTCTTTTGCGTCGCCAAAAGAAAGTATCCAAAGAAAAGGCGACCCGGATGCCGCTTGATTCCTGCGCTCCTCGCTTTTGAACGGGGTTGCCTGAAGGGGCTTCCCAGCCCCTGCATGCAACGCGATGCATCCCTGCATCGCCCCTTCGGGCTGGTCCGTTCAAAAGCTGCGGTGCTCGGCGCGACATACGGGAGAAAACCCTTCGCCAGATCTAGAATGGGCACGGTTTTTGTGCCCACGCGGACTAACTCTTCTTGTCCATTCAAGGCTTTGACACCGTAGTTTTCGTCTTTTAGCATATCGAGTTTTACCCAGCGCCCAAGACCAAGTGCTCCTAAAAACTCTCGTTCCCGGCCAAATCTGGTATGCACAGCAAGCTATTAAATTCGGTCCGTTAAATCTAAGCACCAGAGCCACTTTCATCAAACTGCGGGACGGCTCGGTTTGGGTGCATTCGCCAATCGAACCGTCAGCCCAACTGTTGGCTGAAATTGCCGAAATCGGCCCAGTGCGTTATGTGCTTGCACCGAACAAGAGCCACCACCTGTTTTTTACGCCATTCATGAAGGCGTTCCCGAATGCCGAAGGCTATATCGCGCCAGGGTTAGCAGAAAAGCGGCCAGACCTTCGCGCTTACCAGGTGCTGTCACCATTGAAAAAGCCGGCCTGGACGACCGAATTAATCCCCGTATTTGTGGAAGGCCTGCCCATCATTAACGAGACGGCATGGTTTCACAGCGCAACGGGTACTTTGATTCTTACCGACCTGCTATTTTGCTTCGGCGCTGAGCACATCGGATTAGCGCGCGTGGTAGCGAGGCTGCTCGGCGTCGACGATCAATTGGCAATGTCGCGAACCATGAAACTGCTGGTTAAAGATAAAACCGCATTGGCGCGCTCGGTCGATGCGCTGCTGGCACTGGATGTTGAGCGGATTGTGCTGGCTCACGACCAAATCATCGAAAACGACGCCAAGCGCAAATTAAGCGCGGCGTTCAACTGGCTGAGAAAATAAGCCGTTTTTTATCGTTCCCACGCTCCTCTTAGCAATCCGACCCGGCGTTCTGTTTCATGCAACCGCAAAACCTGACTAACCAGCATTCCTGTTAGAATCGCAGTACACCCCATCAAGGAGCATCGCCCATGAGCGACTTTTACAGCCCGCAGCACCGGCAATTGCAAGAGCAACATGACACCGTCAATCTGGCGGATCGTTTGGAACAAATGATCGTTGAACAGCAAGTCAGCGAGCAGCATCAGCCGTTTATAGAGAGCCGGGATTTTTTCTTTCTGACCACGATCGACCAACGCGGTTACCCAACTTGCTTTTACAAAGGCGGTAATCCTGGCTTGGTGAAGGTCGTTAATCCGCAGGAACTGGCCTTCCCCAGTTACGACGGTAACGGCATGTTTTTGTCGATGGGCAATATCAACGGCAACTCGAAAATCGGCATGCTGTTCATCGACTTCGAAACCCCGCACCGGATTCGGGTGCATGGCGACGCCCGCATTGAAGCCAACGATCCGTTGCTGGCCGAATACCCTGGCGCGGAGCTGATCGTGCGGGTGGCGATCAGCGAGATATTCATCAATTGTCCGCGTTACATTCACCGGATGAACCGGCTTGCCAGCTCGAAATACGTCCCGCAAGCCCATCAGGACACGCCGTTGCCGCAATGGAAGCGTATAGATGCGGTGCAAGACGTGTTACCGGCTTGCGATAGCCGCGTTGCGGAAAGTCTGGGCGGCGTAATCACACCGGAAGAATACGGGGCGATGGTGTTGAGCGGTGATGCTTAGCTCACCCCCTCCCTCAGGAAAATTTCTAACCTCAACATACATTTGGAGACCCACATGAGCGAAAGAATCATTATGCGCACCGGCGAAGCCCTGGTGGCTGGCGGACCAGCCGGCACGGCAGCGGAACCGGAAATTATCATCGGCGAACTGGACGGACCGGTCGGCACCGCCATTGCCACCCTAACCGGCGATCAAGTGCAAGGCCATACTCGGGTGTTTGCGATTTTGAATACTGATATTCAGGTGCGCCCGGTCACGCTGATGGTCAGCAAGGTCACTGTCAAGAACAGCCGTTACACCAATATTTTAATGGGCACCGTGCAGGCGGCGATTGCCAATGGCGTGCTGGATGCGGTGCGCGCGGGTGATATTCCCAAAGAAAAAGCCAACGACTTGGGGATTATTTGCTCGGTCTGGCTGAATCCCAGCGTGATCAAAGACGACAATCTGGATCATCAAATTTTGTTCAACATCCACCGCGAGGCCATGGCCAAAGCCATTCATAAGGCCATGACCAACACGCCGGACATTGATTGGCTACTGGAAAACCAGGAAAAAATCACCCACAAATATTTTCAGATGGGGTTGGACGGTAAGATTTAATTAGCTGGAAACTTGGGTTGCATGCCTATTGCAGCCCAACACCACGCCATTTTTCCCGCCCCTGCTGTCGTCTTAGCCGCCATTACCGCTTAACACCGCCCCTACCATCCAGTAGCGCCTCGCCAAGCAAACTAATAGCGCATCACTATTTGTTTGACAAAATCCGTAAACCCGCTTAAAAAGACCCTATGGTTTCGATTCGAAATTATGTGGCATTTACTTTTTATGGGGGATACGATCATGAAAAAAAGCATTTCGATATTGCTGATGGGTCTGCTAAGCACAACCGCCGTTACCGCGTTTGCGGCCGATCAGGCCGTGCCGTTTCCGGAGGGCTATCGCAACTGGCTGCACGCTAAAAGCATGTTGATTCAGCCCGGCCACGCATTGGAGAATCCGTTTCAAGGCCTGCACCATGTCTACGCCAATAAACAAGCGGAAGCGGGTTTAAAGACAGGTAAGTACGCAGACGGCTCGGTGTTGGTGTTCGACTTACTGCAATATCAGGAAAAGGATAAAACCATTCAGGAAGGCGAGCGCAAGCTGGTAGGCGTGATGCTGAAAGACGCGAAAAAATTTGCCGCGACCGGCGGCTGGGGCTTTGAAGGTTTTGCCGGCAACAGCAAAACCGAACGGCTGGTGAAAGACGGCGGCACATCGTGCTTTGCCTGTCATGCCTCCGAGCAAAAAACCGATTATGTGTTCTCGCAATATCGGCCTTAGCCTCTACCGCTGATGCTCGGGAGAGACGCAAACTATTGCGTCTCTCCATTTTCTTTAAGCTTGATCGACCAAACGGATACCGGTTTCTTCGATGACGATCCGCCGTTGTTTATACAAGCCGCCTATCGCCTGCTTGAAGACCTTTTTACTGACGCCAAAGGTGTCGTAAATAATCTCCGGCGCACTTTTGTCGGTTAGCGCCACATAACCGCCGCGCTTTTCCAGTATCGCCAAAATCTTTGCGGACGTGGCATCGACTTTCTGCCCGTATTTTTCCTGACTCAAAACCAAATCCAACTTGTGGTCCGGACGCACTTTTTTAATATAGCCGGTCAATGACTGACCTTTTTGCAAGGGCTGAAACGTCTCGCTTTTATACAACACGCCCCAATATTGATTGTCCACCACGGCTTTAAAGCCCAAGTCGGTTTCGTCGGCGATAATGAGTTGCACCGCCTGGCCGTCTTTGTAATAAAACGCCTGATCCTGAATGAAATCATCCAGCATCATCGTGGCGGCGATGCGGTTGTTTTCGTCTAAAAACAGACGCACCAGATAAGAGTGGCCTTCGACAACTTTCCCCTTTTGCTCGCTGAACGGCAGCAACAAATCCTTGGGCAAACCCCAAGCCAAAAACGCGCCGGCATGGCTGAGAGACACGCATTTCAACCAGGCCACCTGATCGACTTGCGCTAGCGGAGTTTGCAAGGTAGCGATGGTTTGATTCTTGCCGTCAATGTAGACAAAGGCGTTTACGGTATCGCCAACCTTTAGATTATCCGCGGCATCTTTGTCCGCCAAGCCAATCTCGCCAAGCTCCCCACCATCCAGACCATACTGATTATCACGCTGGCTGACGACGGTTAAAATGTTGAATTTGCCTAGTTCGATCATGAAGGTTCCGGAGTTTGATTGGGCATGAGCGTTGGCACTTGCTAGCCACACGCGGAGAAATGAAGGGCTATTATACAAACGAATCGGTAAAACCGCAGGCTGCATCGCCTTAAACGGCGGCACCATATACTCCAAATACGCACCTAAAACGAAGTCAAAAACCCCGTTAATCTGCCGCCCGTCTATAATGGACGGTTTTTTCAATTCGATAAAACCTGCTTTTATCGAATATAAGTGTCGATTATGAATTTACTCCTGAAGTATCTATCCTCTTGCTGGTTTCTGAACAACCCGTCCGAGTTAGTCCCGCCTAACTCGTTTATGTGGAAAAACGTGGCGTTCTATCTGATTTCCGGGATGATCGTTGAAGGCTTAATCTCCGATCCGGCGGACGGCACCTTGGAAGTTTTAGGTCGCACCACCATGGCCTTCGGCTCGGTGGCGATCTTATTGCTGATGGAAAAAAAATGGGGCTGCTTCAACCAATTGTATACCTCGATTTTCGTCTGCGAGAATTTCATCATGACCTTGGCTGTCGCTGCCGAGGCGCTCGACTATTGGCTGGTATTGCAACACCATATCTACCGCGAAGAAATTGGCATAGGCATCGCGGTGTTTTTGGTTGTCTGGTATATCTCCATCGTCAGCTATATCTTTCGGGCTTTCTTCAGTTACCCAACCAGCGTCAGCGTAGTTTACGCATTTAGTTACTTCATACTGACCTACGGCATTCCAATGCTGTTGATGGATATTTGACGGTCAAGCCAGCCGGAGCCCTCTAACTCCGGCCAGAGTGTCGATTATATTTGCGCTAAGTTGCCCCGATCTTCCAGCCAGCTTTTCCTATCGCCGGCACGCTTCTTCGCCAATAACAGATCCATCTGTTCGCGGGTATCGTCGTTTTCGGCTACCGTTAACTGCACCAGGCGGCGGGTGTCGGGATTCATCGTGGTTTCCCGCAATTGCGAGGGATTCATCTCGCCCAAGCCTTTAAAGCGCTGGATGTTGATCTTGCCGGTGAGTTTCTCGGCTTCGATGCGCGCCAACACACCCAAGCGTTCCGACTCGTCCAGCGCATAAAACACCTTCTTGCCGACGTCGATCCGGTACAGCGGCGGCATTGCTACGAATACATGCCCTGCCCTGACCAGCGCGTTGAAATGCTGGTAAAACAGCGCGCAAATCAGAGTCGCAATGTGGTTGCCGTCGGAGTCGGCGTCGGCCAGGATGCAGATCTTGCCGTAGCGCAAGTTTTGCAGGTCGTTGCTGTCCGGCTCTATACCCAGCGCCACCGCGATGTCGTGTACCTCCTGCGAAGCCATCACCTCGCCGGAATCGACTTCCCAAGTATTCAGAATTTTACCGCGCAACGGCATGATGGCCTGGAATTCGCGGTCCCGCGCCTGCTTGGCCGAGCCACCGGCCGAATCGCCCTCGACCAGGAACAGCTCTGTCCGGCTCAGATCCTGTCCGGAACAATCCGCCAATTTACCGGGCAAAGCCGGGCCGCTGGTGATTTTCTTGCGGACAATTTTCTTGCCGGCTCTAAGGCGTTTCTGGGCACTGGCCAGGATGATTTCAGCGATCTTTTCGCCTTCCTGCGGATGCTGATTCAGCCACAGGCTGAACGTATCTTTGGCGACGCCGGATACAAAGGTCACGCATTCGCGCGAACTCAGCCTTTCCTTGGTTTGCCCGGAAAATTGCGGGTCTTCCAGTTTTACCGACAATACAAAATGGCAGCTTTCCCAAACGTCTTCCGGGGCGATTTTCACGCCGCGCGGCAAGAGGTTACGAAAATCCAGAAATTCGCGCATCGCTTCGGTCAAGCCAGCGCGCAGGCCGTTAACATGAGTACCGCCTTGGGCAGTCGGCACCAGATTCACATAACTTTCGGCGATGGTTTCCGGCAAACTGTCCGGCGTCCAGACAATGCCCCATTCCACCGCTTCGTTGCTGGCCGCCATATTGGCCATGAACGGCGGTTGCGGAAAAATCTCGGCATCGCCGACTCTATCCAGCAGATATTCCTGCAAGCCGTTCTGGTAACACCATTCGAACTGCTCGTCGCTGAGTTCGGAATTTAAAGTAATTTTCAACCCCGGACACAACACGGCCTTGGCGCGCAGCACATGTTTGAGCTTGCTGACCGATACCCGATTGGAATCGAAATATTTACCATCCGGCCAAAAATGCACGCTAGTACCGGTGTTGTTTTTACCGACCGTACCGCTTTGCTGTAATTCGCCAACCTTGTCGCCGCCGGCAAATTCCATTTGATAGACACCGCCGCCACGCTTGATCTCAACCAGCAGTTTTTCCGACAGGGCATTCACTACCGACACACCGACACCGTGCAGGCCGCCGGAAAATTGATAGTTTTTGTTGGAGAATTTACCGCCGGCATGCAGTTGGGTCAGAATCACTTCCACGCCGGGGATGCCCTGCTCGGGATGTATGTCCACCGGCATGCCCCGTCCGTTATCATCCACCCGTACCGAGCCGTCTTTATACAGCACCACATTGATGGTGTCGGCATGGCCGGCCAAGGCTTCGTCTACGCTGTTGTCCACCACTTCCTGCACCAAATGGTTGGGGCGGGTGGTATCGGTATACATACCTGGGCGCTTGCGCACCGGGTCCAGGCCGCTCAGTACTTCTATAGCGGCCGCGTTATATTCTTGGGTCATGATGTCTCGTAATAGGTAATAACAGAGTGTCGGCCGACCATTATATGTCAGCAACGCGCGCCAGGGAGGCTCAGGAAAGCCGGTCCTCATCACTCGGCTCACCATGCCTCGACTTCCGCAAGCGCCATCTGAAATTACCTAAGCACTGGAAAAGCCCGACCCATGGCGTTTTCCAGGGCGCCGCCACCGATTTTTGACGACAAGCCAACTGTTTGGCGCCAGCCCCGGTTTCGATCAGCGCATACGTAGAACTTGGTCAGCGGCGAACACGATGGTTTCTTTGCCGGGCGTTGTTTCGTTGAAATCGATAGCAGCAGGCCACAAGCCATTGAAGCTCCACTCCGCGATGGGCGTCATCGCCTGGTCATAGGCTATCAGCGTCGCATCGACCCGCGACCGGCCTGACCTACCGCTGACAAACTGTTGTCGCCAAGTCCAGAGATCCATCGACTTGGTCAAACCTTTACTGCAGGTAATATTTTTAGCCGATAAGCGTCCGGGTATCTTAACTGTAAGGTTCTCTCCCCGCGCACTAACCCTGGTTTGCTCCACTTCGTTCTGCGAACCCATGCCTTTGCAATCGGTGAAATAAGTGGTGACTCCTCCGGCGCTGAATTCGTAATAGACCAACGGGGCGGAATTGTCTATGACATTCTCAACGGCTCCGCCGCTGGCTGACGAGACCACGACTGCACCGAATAAAACGCTGATAAAACGACTGGTTGTTTTCATGACATATCCTCAAAAAGTTTGATTCGGTGAGCCTAAACGGCGGCCGAACGGTTCGATAATTTGGTTTAGAAGAAAGTCACCGATCCGATGTTTAAACAAACTGTCGTAAAAATCGATGAACTTCGACTTGTAATGGCAAATGGAATGCCACTTTCCAAAAACCCAAGTAACAACAAAATAAATCATTGAATAAAAACAATTATTTTTAAACCGCCATCGATAAACAGGACCGCCGATACAACCTATCGCCCACGGCATATCGTTTTTTGCACGAAATATCGTAAAACTTCGAAAGGTTAATTGGTCTGGCTTGCGAACGGTTCGTACCGAGCGGCGTAAAAGCTATCGCATAATGGCGTAAGCGGAGAGCGGTTCAGGTGGACACGGGATAGGGATAATTGCAACGTGACATTTCGGATGCCCCCCGCTGAGTGTTTAGGTTCGGAGCATGTGAATGGCTCGGGAAGCTGGAGCCTTGGAATCCAGGCAAACCTGGGCAACCTCAAAAATGTCACTGTAACTGCAGCCGCTGACGCCTCAGTGTTAGCGAACAACTGAACGAACCGAATTGCTGCCACTAAATCGAAAACAACAGATGCAATCCAAACTCAATGGCAGAGCAATTCATACTATAATGCTTGGTCATTTTTTGAGCACCGCGAGCCACATTTATAATATGTCGAGACGTAAAAGCGCATCCCAATTTGAGGAAGCGATGGAAGAACTGGAGAAATTGGTCGAGCAAATGGAACGCGGCGATATTTCTCTGGAAGAGTCCTTAAAATCCTTCGAACGCGGCATCAGATTAACCCGCACCTGCCAGCAAGCGCTGCAAGACGCCGAGCAGAAAGTCCAAATTTTATTAGAAAAAAACGGCCAGCAAACTTTGGAGCCATTCACCGATGAGTAACTTAAAAGCCTACCTTACCGCCTGCCAGAACCGCGTCGAACGGGCGTTGGACGCCCGGCTACCCGGCGAGAACATTCTGCCGCAAACCTTGCATCAAGCCATGCGTTACAGCGTACTGGACGGCGGCAAACGCACACGCCCGTTGCTGACTTATGCCACCGGCCAAGCCTTGGGCTTGAGTGAAGACCTGCTGGACGCTCAGGCTTGTGCGGTGGAATTTATCCATGTTTACTCCTTAATTCATGACGATTTGCCGGCGATGGACAACGACGACTTACGCCGCGGCAAACCGACCTGCCATAAGGCTTACGACGAAGCGACGGCGATTCTGGCTGGCGATGCATTGCAAGCACTGGCTTTTGACATATTAGCCAACGACCCAGCCATTCAGGCCGGCGCGGAAGCCCGAGTCAAAATGATCGCGGCATTGACCCGCGCCAGCGGCTCGCAAGGCATGGTTGGCGGCCAAGCCATCGACTTGGGTTCTGTCGGCCGCAAGCTGACTCTGCCGGAACTGGAAAACATGCACATCCACAAGACCGGCGCGTTGATTCGCGCCAGCGTCAATCTGGCGGCTTTATCCAAACCAGACCTGGATGTGGATGTAGCTAAAAAGCTGGATCACTACGCCAAATGCATAGGCCTGTCCTTCCAAGTCAAAGACGACATTCTGGATGTGGAAAGCGACACGGCCACTTTGGGCAAAACTCAGGGAAAGGACGTCGATAACGACAAACCGACTTACCCGGCACTACTGGGAATGGCCGGCGCCAAGGAAAAAGCTCAGGAGCTGCATGAACAAGCCGTCGCCAGCCTAACCGGCTTTGGCAGCGAAGCGGATTTGTTACGCGATTTGTCGCTGTATATCATCGAACGTACGCACTAAGCGTAGCGAACTGCACGATTTATACTTCTTGCGCCACAATCCTTCCGGTTTTCAGCTTGCGTCTACTGGGCTGGCGCGGAATATTGTGGCGCAAACATATAAAGGAATTTTTTAACCCATGACAGCCTCTGATTTCCCGCTCCTCAATACCATCCAGACCCCCGCCGACGTTCGGGCCCTGAAGCCTGAACAACTCGAACCCCTGGCCGATGAGTTGCGTCGCTATCTGACCCATACCGTCAGTATCTCCGGCGGCCATTTCTCGGCAGGCCTGGGCACGGTGGAACTGACGGTGGCGCTGCATTATGTGTTCGATACGCCTTCGGATCAGTTGGTGTGGGATGTGGGCCATCAGGCTTATCCGCATAAGATTTTGACGGGCCGGAAAGATAGGATGCCGACGATTCGCACCTTGGGCGGGGTGTCGGCGTTTCCGTCGCGCGAGGAGAGTGAGTACGATGCGTTTGGTGTGGGCCATTCGTCAACGTCGATCAGCGCGGCGCTGGGCATGGCGATTGCCTCGCAGTTGCGCGGCGAGGACAAGAAGATGGTCGCCATTATCGGCGACGGTTCGATCACCGGCGGCATGGCCTATGAAGCGATGAATCATGCCGGCGATGTCAATGCCAATCTGTTGGTGATTCTGAACGATAACGATATGTCAATTTCGCCGCCAGTGGGGGCAATGAATAATTACCTGACGAAGGTGTTGTCGAGCAAGTTTTATTCGTCGGTACGGGAAGAAAGTAAGAAGGCCTTGGCTAGTATGCCGTCGGTGTGGGAACTGGCCCGTAAGACAGAAGAGCATGTGAAGGGCATGATTGTGCCGGGCACGCTGTTCGAGGAGTTGGGGTTTAATTATTTCGGGCCAATCGACGGCCACGATGTGGAGATGCTGGTTTCGACTTTAGAGAAGTTGAAGGATTTATCCGGGCCGGTGTTTTTGCATGTGGTCACCAAGAAAGGCAAAGGCTATGCACCGGCGGAGAAAGATCCGTTGGCGTATCACGGGGTGCCGGCTTTCGATCCGAGCAAGGATTATTTACCTAAAGCCGCGCCTTCGCCACACCCGACCTATACGGAAGTGTTCGGCACTTGGTTGTGCGATATGGCCAAGCAGGATGAGCGGCTGTTAGGGATTACCCCAGCGATGCGCGAAGGCTCTGGCTTGGTGGCGTTTTCCCAGCAGTTTCCGAAACGCTATTTCGATGTGGCGATTGCCGAGCAACATGCGGTGACCTTGGCGGCCGGTCAAGCCTGTCAGGGCGCGAAGCCGGTGGTGGCGATTTATTCGACCTTCTTGCAACGCGCTTACGATCAGTTAATCCACGATGTCGCTTTGCAGAATCTGGATGTGTTGTTTGCGCTGGATCGAGCGGGTCTCGTGGGGCCGGACGGTCCGACCCATGCCGGGGCGTTTGATTATAGTTATATGCGCTGTATTCCGAATATGCTGGTGATGGCGCCGGCCGATGAGAACGAGTGCCGGCAGATGCTGACCACCGGTTTCAAACACCATGGTCCGGCCTCGGTGCGCTATCCGCGCGGCAAGGGGCCGGGGGCGACGGTCGATAAGACCTTGACCGAGCTACCTATCGGCAAGGGCGAAATCCGCCATCAAGGCAGCCACATTGCGATTCTGGCCTGGGGCAGTATGGTGACACCGTCAGTGGAAGCCGGCAAGCAACTGGGCGCGACGGTGGTGAATATGCGCTTTGTGAAACCGCTGGATGAAGCCTTGATTCTAAAGCTGGCGAAAAGCCATGATGTGATCGTCACGGTCGAAGAGAACGTGATTGCCGGCGGTGCCGGTAGTGCGGTGAACGAGTTCCTGCAGGCACAGAACATTCTGATGCCGGTGTTGAACATCGGCCTGCCGGATCGCTTCGTCGAGCAAGGCAGCCGCGAGGAATTGCTGGCATTATGCGGGCTCGATACTAAGGGTATCTTGGCTAAGATTCAGGCGGTTTGTGCGTAAATCCGGAGGTTAGAAATGGATAGATTGAGAAACAAGATTCGGGATATTCCGGATTTTCCAAAACCCGGCATTATCTTCAAAGATATAACACCGCTGGTCAAAGACCCAGCCACATTACGTCTAGCGGTCCATCAACTGCTACATCCTTTCTTAGGCCGCGACATCACCGCAGTGGCCGGTATGGAAGCACGCGGCTTTATTTTCGGTTCGCTGGTGGCCTGGGAACTGGGTATTCCGTTTATCCCACTCCGTAAACCCGGCAAACTACCTTATGATGTACAAAGCGTTTCTTACGACCTGGAATACGGCTCGGCTGAACTGGAAGTGCATATCGATGCAGTGGACAGTAACGACAAGGTGTTGTTGATCGACGATCTATTAGCCACTGGCGGGACCGCCAAGGCTAGTTGCGAACTGATCGAAAAGCTGGGCGCTACCGTGGTAGCCTGTGCTTTTGTGGTGGAACTGGACTTCTTACAAGGGCGGGAAAAACTGGGTAACTACGAAGTGCATGCCTTGCTACATTACTGAGAAATACTACAGAGACGCCTCCCTGCGTCTCTTCAAACAAATTTAACGGCGATTAAGCGGTCTTTTTTTTTTACTCATTTGGTCCATTTTGTCCGAGGCTTTTTCAAATTCCAAAGCAGCATTATCGAACGATTTGGACATGCTATCGAACGCCGCACCACTGGGCTTTACGTTGCCAGGAACTACCTCAATGCCATTTTGCACGTGACCGGGTAGTTTTTTGGCTGTATCGGCTTTTGGTTTTTGCGTCGCACTAGTTTCTTTAGGCTTTGCTGAAGAAATTTCACCAACATCGACATCCGCGTCTATATCGAGATCGTAGTCAGTCGAATTACTCTTGCCGTCATTAATCAGGTTCTTGCGATATTGCAAAAATGACTCACGGGTAAACACATAAGGATCCAACGCTGCTTCGTCGATAAAATTCAACGCGCCTTCGGCATTCGCCCTATCGTTAATCCCTTCTACAATACCGGTACCCGGCACGTAAGTTCCTGGATTGGCGGCTTTATCCACCACAATTGCCGCGCCGTCACGCACCGTAGTCGGCCCCAAAACCGGCAGCACCAAATAAGGGCCTTGATCGACCCCCCAGACCGCGAGCGTTTGCCCAAAATCCTCAACATTATTTTGCAAGCCTAGATCGCTGGCCACATCAAACAAACCGAGCAAACCCACCGTGGAATTGGTCAGGAACCGCCCAGTATCGGAAGCCCCTTGTTCAAACTTACCTTGCAGAACATCGTTCAAAACAACATTGATACCTTTAAGATTGGTAAAAAAATTGCTAACTCCAGTTTGCATGAAATTGGGCGTTACAGTCTTATACCCATTAGCGATGGGCTTCAGCAAATGCTTATCCAAGCCCATGTTAAAACCGTACATGGAGCGATTGAAACCCTCGTAAGGATCCGCTGCGTCTGACTTAGCTTTAGACGCTCTGTTAGCATCGACCGGATGCTTATCCGTGGTAGCACACCCGGTTACCGATAATGCGCTTGAAAATAACACCACCCAAAACAGGGATGCTTGGCTGCTGCCTTGATAACGAGGGCTATACATTACTGACGATTCCTAACAAACTTATTGCTTTGCGTAACTTTCAATTTTCTCAGTGATTTTAACGATCAAGGCATCAAAGCCATCACGGCTTAGTACACTAGTGTAATCCGATCTTTTCAATGCCAAATCACTGACGCCATCGGCTATTATATTGATAATTTGCCAGCCATCGTCTTTTTTCTTCATCATATAATCGAACTTGACATCCTTTTCGCCGGGAATATGCAAGTTGGTATGAATCACCACGCCCCCCCTACCGGTCTCCTCTTCAGAAGCAAAGGTAAACGATTCGCCCGAATAGTCTTTAAAGTTATGAGCATATGCCGACACACTAAGCTTGCTGAATACGCTTTCCAGTTTATTCTGCTGCTCCGTTGTCAACTCTTCCCATTGCTTGCCCACCACGATTCTGGCGATTTTAGGCAAATCATGGCTCTTTTTTACCGCCACATCCAGTTTGTCGTAGCGCCCTTGAAAGCCAAGCTCTTTGCCGGCTTTCATTACGCTCAGCAGCTGATTTTGAAACTCTTCGACAACCTGACGAGCAGAAATCTCTTCAGCATTAGCCAAGGACGACAGGCAGACAAGCATTAGCAAACTAAGACTGAAATACAATTTTTTAAACATAATCGTTATAAAAACCTGTTAATGAGGATGACTTCCAGGGTTAGTCTTAAGACTCTACTTTTACCGGAATCTCGGAAATTGCCGACTTTTTGAAAGAAGCAACAAACTCAGGCTGCTTTTCAGCAACCATTTCGCCGGAGGTTTTGGGACCACGCACCGCTGCCCACAAAGCTTTCAATGGATGCGCCAAGGTATCCTCAACCGCTGTTGCTTCGTAGCCGCAATGCGCCATGCAATTAGCGCATTTAGGGTTTTTCACCGTACCGTATTTGTCCCAAGGCGTGTCATCCAGCAACTCTTGAAAGGAATTAGCATTACCTTCGTCAGCCAACAAATAGCAAGGTTTTTGCCAGCCGAATACGTTGCGCGTTGGATTACCCCATGGCGTACAGTCGTAATTCTGATTGCCGGCCAGATAATCCAAATACAGCGACGAATGGTTCAATTTCCACTTACGGTTCTTGCCGATTTTGAAAATACCGCGAAACAGGTTTTTAACGTCAAGGCCTTTAATAAACACGTCCTGCTTAGGCGCGCGCTCATAGCTGAATCCAGGCGCAATAGTGACGCCTTCTACACCCAACTCCATCGCGTAATCCAAAAACTCCGCCACTTCTTGCGGGGTTTCGCCTTGGAACAGGGTGCAGTTAACGGTGACCCTAAAGCCTTTACCCAAGGCCAATTTGATCGCTTCGACAGCGATGTCGAAAACCCCTTCCTGGCAAACGGAAGTATCATGCCGCTCTTTTAAACCATCCAGATGCACGGAAAAGGTTAGATAAGGCGAGGGCGTGTAATCGTTAATCCGTTTTCTTAACAGCAAAGCGTTGGTGCACAGATAAACAAACTTCTTTCTAGCAACGATACCGGCCACGATCTGCGGCATTTCTTTATGAATCAAGGGTTCGCCACCTGGAATGGACACCATCGGCGCGCCGCACTCATCAACCGCAGCCAAACATTCCTCAACAGAAAGCCGCTTGTCGAGAATATCATCGGGATAATCGATTTTACCGCAGCCCGCGCATGCTAAATTGCATCTGAACAGGGGCTCCAGCATCAAAACCAAAGGATATTTTTTTACACCTTTGATCTTTTGCTTGATCAGATAACTACCTACAGCCAATTGCTGACGTAAAGGAACACTCACAGCATTATTCTCCAAAATCTATCACGACATCCAGCGACCACGGCTGTTACAAAAAAACAACAGCCGCAAACCGATAACCATCCTAGAAGTGACACCTGCTGCGGCCAATTTAGACCATCAATTAGGCTCGAGGCGCACAATTAGATGTGGTCAGAATACCACTTTCCAACAACATACTCCAGATAAAATACGCAAAAAACAACAAGAACATGCGCACATTTCCTGAAAGCCACACAAAGCCGCTTAGCAACCACAAAAAAGCCTAACCCCTAAAAAACCATAATTATTTTTCTAAAACAACAACAAAGATCAGAAACACCAACTCATATATTACTTTTGCCAGCACCATTTCGACAAATTTGCCATAAAGCAACATCACTTTGCAAAACACCAACAAACAGTCTATCATTTGGGCAACTAATAGTTAGCCTTGACACAGATGAACGGATCTCAAACACTAATCAATAATCCGGAGTTGCTCAGACAACTAGCCGACGCCGAACTGCAAGCCACCTTGCTTGAAGGCGTGTCGCGCACGTTTGCGCTAACTATCCCGCAACTCCCGGATGAACTGTATCCGGCTGTGGCGAATGCTTATTTGCTATGCCGGATTGTCGACACCATAGAAGACGAAATATCCCTTAGCGCCGAACAAAAGAAATACTTTTGCAGCGCTTTTATAGACATAGTCAAGACCGGCAATAACGCAGATGTATTCAGCGCCGAGCTGGCTCCACTGCTCTCGGAGCAAACCATTCCGGCCGAACATAGCCTGATCCAGCTGGTGCCTCGCGTGATTGCCATAACCCGCTCACTGGACGCTCCGCAAATAGAAGCCCTGGCGTGTTGCGTGGAAACGATGGCGAACGGCATGCCGGTCTATCAGGCGTTGGATTTACATGCCGGCTTGAAAACCCTGAAAGACATGGACGACTACTGCTACTACGTAGCCGGCTGCGTCGGTGAGATGTTGGCAAAGTTGTTCTGCCATTATTCCCCGGAAATAACCGCGCATCGCGAAGAACTATTAAGGCTCTCAGTCTCCTTTGGTCAAGGTCTGCAAATGACCAATATCCTGAAAGATATTTGGGACGACGCCAAACGTGGCGTATGCTGGTTACCGCAAGACATTTTCACCGAAACCGGCTTCGATCTGGCCGAACTGACGCCGGAAACCGACGACGAGCGATTCCGCCTCGGCCTGAGCCATCTGGTGGCTATCGCTCACGGGCATTTGCAAAATGCATTAACTTACACCCAGCTCCTGCCCAGCCACGAAACCGGCATCCGCAACTTTTGCCTTTGGGCGCTGGGCATGGCCGTACTGACCTTGAAGAAAATCAAGGCAAACCTTAATTTCAACGAATCGAATCAGGTCAAAATCAGCCGTAATAGTGTGAAAGCCACTATTGTCGCGACCAAATTGACCGTGCGCAGCAATTTGCTGCTATCCCTACTGTTTAACCTGACCAGCCGTAATTTGAAATCGCCGGATTGGCACTATTCACCTATATCGCACACTGGACAATAAGGAATCACTATGTTTACTGAAGCCCATATAGATACCAGCAGCCAAGACATCAGCAATGCCAATACCGGCAAAACGGCTGGCCTTGGCTTACTGCATGCCGCCATCGAACGCGCCCAAGCCAAACTACTCAGCTTGCAAAGCCCGGAAGGTTATTGGGTATTTGAGCTGGAAGCCGACTGCACTATCCCGTCCGAATACATCATGATGATGCACTATCTGGACGACATCGACGAAGAATTGCAGCGCAAAATGGCCGTTTACCTGCGCAGCCGCCAGGCCGAAGACGGCAGCTATCCGCTATTTACCGGCGGCCCCGGCGACATCAGCGGTAGCGTCAAAGCTTATTACGCCTTAAAAATGGCCGGCGACGCCATCGATGCGCCGCATATGGTCAAATTACGAGACTGGATACTCAGCCAAGGCGGTGCAGCGCGCGCCAACGTCTTCACCCGAATCGCACTGGCGATATTCGAACAATTACCTTGGCGCGGCGTGCCGTATATTCCTGTGGAAATTATGCTGCTGCCCAGCTGGTTTCCGTTTCATCTGGACAAAGTATCCTATTGGTCACGCACCGTGATGGTACCGCTGTTCATCATGTGCACCCTAAAGGCTAAAGCCAAAAATCCGCACAAGGTCAACGTCTTAGAATTGTTTGTCGTTCATCCGGACGAGGAAAAACATTACTTTCCGGAACGGACTCTGCTGAATAAGTTCTTCCTAGGCCTGGATAAACTGGGCCGCGTTACCGAGCCGTTGATTCCACAACGCATGCGCGAACACGCCATTCAAAAAGCCGTTGATTGGTTTACCGAACGCCTGAATGGCGAGGATGGTTTGGGCGGCATATTCCCCGCCATGGTTAACGCCTACCAAGCCATGTTGTTACTGGGCTTCCCAGCCGATCACCCCAACGTGGTGATCGCTCGCCAATCAATCGATAAACTGCTGGTTATCAAAGATGACTACGCCTATTGCCAACCCTGCTTATCGCCAGTTTGGGATACGGCACTGGCGGCATTGGCTCTGCAGGAATCCGACAAAACCGCTAACGCTCCGCAACTAAGCAAAGCTTACGAATGGCTCAAGAGCGTACAACTGTCTGACGAACCAGGCGATTGGCGTGTTCGCCGCCCTAATCTGGCTGGTGGCGGCTGGGCATTTCAATTTGCCAATCCGCATTACCCCGATGTCGACGATACAGCGGTTGTTGGCTTTGCGATGGCAGACTCCAATCTACCTGAATTGGACGAGTCCATTCACAGAGCGACACGCTGGATTGTCGGTATGCAATCGCAAAACGGCGGCTACGGCGCGTTCGATGTCGACAACACCTATTACTATCTGAACGAAATTCCATTCGCCGACCACGGCGCCCTGCTCGACCCACCGACTGTCGACGTCAGCGCCCGCTGCGCGATGCTGATGGCCCGAGTGGCGAAGGATCACGACGAATATTTACCAGCCCTGAAACGCACTATCGAATACATCCGCGGCGATCAAGAAGCCGACGGTTCGTGGTTCGGCCGCTGGGGCACCAATTATATTTACGGCACCTGGTCTGCCTTGCTGGGCCTGGAACAAACCGATGTACCGAAAAGTGACCCGATGTACACCAAAGCTGCGGCGTGGCTGAAAAGCGTCCAACGCGAAGACGGCGGCTGGGGTGAAGACAACTTGAGTTATCACGACGATAAGAAATTTCGCGGCCGCTACCATTTCAGCACCGCCTTCCAAACCGCTTGGGCCGTGTTGGGCTTGATCGCTGCCGGCGAAGTCCACAGCCAGGAAGTCAAAGCCGGCATCGACTTCTTGCTGCGCAGCCAGCAGGCGGACGGGGTTTGGAATGACCCCTGCTTTACCGCACCGGGCTTTCCAAAGGTGTTTTATTTGAAGTATCACGGCTATGACAAATTCTTCCCATTGTGGGCGTTGGCTAGATACCGTAACGAATTAGCCAAACAGTGACCATAGGAATTCTTGTTGCCTTACCGGAAGAGCTCTCCACCCTGACCCGCCTAAAATTGGTCCAGGGTGATTGCGTCAGAATCGCCGACAACATTCTCCTGGCATTTGCCGGTGCCGGACCGGTCAATGCGGAGCGGGCCACGCGCCTGTTAATCGCCAAAGGCGCTAAAAAACTGATCAGTTGGGGCTGCGCAGCCGCATTGTCGCCGCAATTGAAACCGGGCGATCTGATGCTGGCCGAGCAGTTGTTATCGGAGCAACAACAGGTGTTCGATACTGATCCCCGTTGGCGTAAGCGTCTGCATGAGTTGCTGGATAAGCAGTTTCCGATTTCCAATGGTAAGTTGGCTGAAAGCAGCCATATCGTCAGCAACAGTAGCGATAAGCACAAACTATACCGACAAACCGGTGCGATTGCCTTGGACATGGAAAGCTGCGCCATGGCCAAAATTGCCGAGCAATCAAACTTACCTTGCTTAGCAATTCGTACGATTGCCGATCCGGTAAGCATGAGCCTACCCCAAGCGGTTACTCAAGCCTTAAATGGCCAGGGGCAGGTAGAAACCAGCAAACTCTTGCGTTTTTTGGCAACCCACCCATGGGAAGCGCCCAGCCTCATCAAGTTGGGCTTACATTTTCATGCCGCGCAAAAAACCTTGAAAATCATTGCCAAACAACTAAACGAAATCATCGTTTTTTAGCAGAAAACCGTGAATTATTGAAGGGTTAAGCAGCGGGAACATAGCGTAATCCGGAAATAGACCAAGCACTTACGAGGTATTACATGTCTTTTAGCATTGCCGATCTTTTTACTCAGCATTTCGACGAGAAATTCGACCTGCATGAGCATTATCTTAATAACCAGATGGTGCGCGTCTTACGTACCATTGGTTACGACAGAAACTATAAAAAAGCGATCGGCCAATATCTTTACGACGAAGACGGTAACGAATACCTGGACTTGCTGAGCGGTTTCGGCGTGTTTGCGATGGGACGCAACCATCCGACCATCATCAAAGCTCTGCAAGAAACCCTGACGCTGGAATTACCCAGCCTGGTACAGATGGATGTGTCCTTGCTCAGCGGTCTGCTGGCCAAAGAAATTCTGGCGACCTGCCCGGACAATCTGGAAAAAATGTTTTTCTGCAATTCCGGTACCGAAGCCGTCGAAGCGGCGATCAAATTCGCCCGCTACACCACCAAACGCTCGCGCATCGTCCATTGCGACCACGGCTACCACGGCCTGACGATGGGCTCATTGTCACTGACCGGCGAACACATCTTCCGCGAAGGTTTCGGCCCACTATTGCCGGAATGTACTTCCGTACCGTTCAATGACTTGGCCGCACTGGAACAAGCCTTGAGCAGCAAAGATGTGGCGGCCTTCATTGTCGAACCGATACAAGGTAAAGGCGTCAACATTCCAGACGATAACTACCTGCCGGAAGTCGAGCGCTTGTGCAAAAAATACGGCACCTTGTTCGTGGCCGACGAAATTCAGACCGGCATAGGCCGTACCGGCAAGTTCTGGGCCATCGAGCACTGGGGCGTTAAACCGGACATGATTTTGATGGCAAAAGCCTTGTCCGGCGGCTTCATCCCTGTCGGCGGCGTCGCCATGACCACCCATATCATGGACACCGTGTTCAACCGCATGGACCGAGCCGTCGTGCATGGTTCAACCTTCTCGAAGAACAATATGGCAATGGCGGCCGGCTTGTCTGCCTTGCATGTGGTTCACGAAGAAAAACTGGTGGAAAACAGCGCTAAAGTCGGTGAAGACATCATAGCCACCATCAACGCGATGGCGCCGAAATACGAATTTCTGAAAGAAGCGCGCGGCAAAGGTTCAATGATTGCCATCGAATTCCATGCCCCGAAAAGCTTGGGATTGAAAGCCGCTTGGGCCATGTTGGAAGCTGCGAACAAAGGCCTGTTCTGCCAGATGATCCTGATCCCGCTGTTCAAGGAACATCGGGTACTAGCGCAGGTGGCCGGCCACGGCATGAACGTGGTGAAATTTTTACCGCCGCTAACGCTGACTCAAAAAGACCGCGATTGGATTGTCAATTCCGTGGAAAAAACCATCGCCGATACGCACAACGTCACCGGTTCGATCTGGACGCTGGGTAAAAACCTGGCCGGCCATGCTCTGAAAAACAAAAAATAAGGTGCCCTACATGAATTTTTTCAAACCTGCTTTGTTAGCCTTGGCATTGGTCGCCAGTAACAGCGCTTTCGGCCACGCCGTTGTCACGCATAATTCTTTAAAACTCAAGCCTGTGCCGGTCAATCTGGCCAGTGACGTGGAACTATCGTTCAATTCCAAGGTGGAATTGGATTTGTCGGAAGTATTCCTGGTCAGTGCCGGGGATAAAATGCAAACCATTACGGCCACGCCGGGCGAAAAACCCGGCCAAGTCTTGCTGCATCTGCCGGCCTTGGAACCAGGCGAATATGCCATCAAATTAAAAATATTCGCCGCCGACGGTCATCTCAGCGAAGACCTGCTGCGTTTTTTTGTCAAACAGGCTAAGTGATCCGCATGGAAGGCATTGCAAATTATTTAGACTCATTGATAGGCGGCGTCGATCTCACCTTTTATTCCATCACCATCGGTGGCTTGCTGTGGGGACTGTTAGTCCTGCGCCCCTGGCATGAAGAGGCGCTGTATAACTCGGCCTTGCTGAGCAAAACCGTCAACCTGATTCATTTCGGCAGTAAAGCCCTGGTCATCACCCAATTGTCGAAAATCGGCCTGAAAATATGGCTGATGGCCGTGACCTTGGGCAAATCGCCGTTCCCGGCTTTTTTCCAAACCGTGCAATTCCAAGCCGGTTTAGCGCGCGCTACCTGCGCTTTTATTTTGGCGGTGTTCATCCGGCAAGCGTTAAAAAGCAATCCACGCTCCAAACAATTCTGGGTGCTGTCCACGGCGATTATTGTGCCGCTGGTCATTTCCGCAGCCTGGTTGGTACACGGCGCCAGTCGTTTGGAGGATCGCGGCCTGTTAATGACGTTAACTGTCACGCATCAGATCGCTGCGGCCACTTGGGTGGGAGGCATATTTCAAATTCTGACGTTATGGGGCTTGAAAAAACGTAATGCCATAGCCGTTGAAGTTTGGCCTTTGTTATTAAAACGCTTCTCGGCAGTGGGCATTGGCGCAGTCGTCATATTGCTGGTCACCGGCACGCCGCTAGCCTGGTATTACATCCGCACTTTCCAAGGCTTCATCGGCGCCGGTTACGGCAATCTGTTGTTGGTAAAAATTATCATGCTGGGTCTGGCATTAGGCTTTGCCTGGTTGAATCGGCAAGCCGTGAATGCCTATTTCACCAGCCGCAGCCTGTATGCCCTGACCGCTCGCGTGCCCTACTATATCGAAGCGGAAACCCTGATACTGCTGACTATCCTGTTCACTGCAGCCAGTTTGGCCTCGCAACCGCCAGCTGTCGACATTCCGCATTTAACGGCGAGTTTCGAAGAAGTCTTGAACATGTTCCATCCGCGCGTACCGCGCTGGGAATCGCCGACTCACGAAGCCTTGATTGCCGGCGAAGCCGGACGGGTAGCCATCGTCGGTCAGATTCCGTCGGAAGCTGCTACTGCCTGGTCGGATTACAACCACAACATTTCCGGCATCTTCCTGGCGACCATGAGCTTCTTCGCGATGCTGTCGTTTTCTGATCGCTTCCATCGTTGGGCCCGTTTCTGGCCGGTTGGTTTCATGGCATTGGGCGTATTCCTGTTTTTCCGCAGCGACGCCGAAAGCTGGCCGCTCGGTCCTATCGGTTTCTGGGAAAGTACCTTTAACAATGGCGAAATTCTGCAACATCGGATCGCCACGCTATTGGTATTTGTACTGGGCTTGATCGAAGTGCGAGCACGGCTGAACAACAACAGTGGCTTCATGCCTTACATGTTTCCACTTCTGGCCGCTTTTGGCGGCATGATGCTGTTGGCGCATTCGCATGTCGGTTTCGAGGCAAAAACCGCCTTCCTGATTCAGGTCGGCCATACCATGATGGGCGTATTCTCGCTGATCCTGGCTTGCGGCCGCTGGCTGGAACTTAAGCTAGATTCGCCCGGTAAAAACGTAGCCGGATTTATTTCAGTGTTCGCTTTATTCCAGATAGGCGTCATCCTGATGTTCTATCGTGAACCCCTGTACTGATCATGAAACAGACTAACGAATTTCCGTTACTAGACACCATCCAGACCCCCGCCGACGTTCGGGCCCTGAAGCCTGAACAACTCGAACCCCTGGCCGATGAGTTGCGTCGCTATCTGACCCATACCGTCAGTATCTCCGGCGGCCATTTCTCGGCAGGCCTGGGCACGGTGGAACTGACGGTGGCGCTGCATTATGTGTTCGATACGCCTTCGGATCAGTTGGTGTGGGATGTGGGCCATCAGGCTTATCCGCATAAGATTTTGACGGGCCGGAAAGATAGGATGCCGACGATTCGCACCTTGGGCGGGGTGTCGGCGTTTCCGTCGCGCGAGGAGAGTGAGTACGATGCGTTTGGTGTGGGCCATTCGTCAACGTCGATCAGCGCGGCGCTGGGCATGGCGATTGCCTCGCAGTTGCGCGGCGAGGACAAGAAGATGGTCGCCATTATCGGCGACGGTTCGATCACCGGCGGCATGGCCTATGAAGCGATGAATCATGCCGGCGATGTCAATGCCAATCTGTTGGTGATTCTGAACGATAACGATATGTCAATTTCGCCGCCAGTGGGGGCAATGAATAATTACCTGACGAAGGTGTTGTCGAGCAAGTTTTATTCGTCGGTACGGGAAGAAAGTAAGAAGGCCTTGGCTAGTATGCCGTCGGTGTGGGAACTGGCCCGTAAGACAGAAGAGCATGTGAAGGGCATGATTGTGCCGGGCACGCTGTTCGAGGAGTTGGGGTTTAATTATTTCGGGCCAATCGACGGCCACGATGTGGAGATGCTGGTTTCGACTTTAGAGAAGTTGAAGGATTTATCCGGGCCGGTGTTTTTGCATGTGGTCACCAAGAAAGGCAAAGGCTATGCACCGGCGGAGAAAGATCCGTTGGCGTATCACGGGGTGCCGGCTTTCGATCCGAGCAAGGATTATTTACCTAAAGCCGCGCCTTCGCCACACCCGACCTATACGGAAGTGTTCGGCACTTGGTTGTGCGATATGGCCAAGCAGGATGAGCGGCTGTTAGGGATTACCCCAGCGATGCGCGAAGGCTCTGGCTTGGTGGCGTTTTCCCAGCAGTTTCCGAAACGCTATTTCGATGTGGCGATTGCCGAGCAACATGCGGTGACCTTGGCGGCCGGTCAAGCCTGTCAGGGCGCGAAGCCGGTGGTGGCGATTTATTCGACCTTCTTGCAACGCGCTTACGATCAGTTAATCCACGATGTCGCTTTGCAGAATCTGGATGTGTTGTTTGCGCTGGATCGAGCGGGTCTCGTGGGGCCGGACGGTCCGACCCATGCCGGGGCGTTTGATTATAGTTATATGCGCTGTATTCCGAATATGCTGGTGATGGCGCCGGCCGATGAGAACGAGTGCCGGCAGATGCTGACCACCGGTTTCAAACACCATGGTCCGGCCTCGGTGCGCTATCCGCGCGGCAAGGGGCCGGGGGCGACGGTCGATAAGACCTTGACCGAGCTACCTATCGGCAAGGGCGAAATCCGCCATCAAGGCAGCCACATTGCGATTCTGGCCTGGGGCAGTATGGTGACACCGTCAGTGGAAGCCGGCAAGCAACTGGGCGCGACGGTGGTGAATATGCGCTTTGTGAAACCGCTGGATGAAGCCTTGATTCTAAAGCTGGCGAAAAGCCATGATGTGATCGTCACGGTCGAAGAGAACGTGATTGCCGGCGGTGCCGGTAGTGCGGTGAACGAGTTCCTGCAGGCACAGAACATTCTGATGCCGGTGTTGAACATCGGCCTGCCGGATCGCTTCGTCGAGCAAGGCAGCCGCGAGGAGTTGCTGGCATTATGCGGCCTGGATACTAAGGGTATCTTGGCTAAGATTCAGGCGGTTTGTGCGTAAACAGCCAGATGTTACAAAGCTATTTCAAATCCTTGTACCAACGCACGATGTCGGAAGCGTATGCGTTGGCGGCCAGGGAAATAGTATCGGCACTAAAAGAGAATGGCGCTGCATGTCTTGACTGTGGTGCCAACAGCGGCTACTGGTTTGATCGTCTCGCTACCGAAATAGGTTTAACCCACACTCAATATCACGGCATCGAGTGGGATAGTGACAGCGTCAATGCGGCCCGGTTAAAGCAGCTTAATGTTCAGCAGGGCGATCTGAATAAAAAGCTGCCTTTCGAAAACGACAAATTCAGCTGTGTATTCGCGCTTTCTGTTTTGGAACATTTACTCAATGGCTGTCATTTTCTCAAAGAGACGCATAGAACATTAAAGCCAGGGGGCAAACTGGTGCTTTTAACCCCAAACATTAGCACTTATTTCACCGCCGCCCTGATTCTTGCCGGAAAAATGCCCTCTAGCGGCCCACACCCCGACTCGGATATTTTGCTGAAATCGGAGGAAGTTTTTAAGGTCAGCGCAGATGAACTTCACTGGGATACCGAGTCCGATACACCTGTTCACCGCCATTTAGTGGTATTCAGTTACTTGACGCTGAAAAAATATCTAAACACTAGCAGGCTGGTGAAAAACCCGTCGATATTTCCCCTTACCCACGATGTAAGTGATTTTTTCGAGTTGAAATCGGTCATGACATCGAGTTTCAAGCGTTTTGCCCCGGTTTCAAGGGCTTTTTAT